>CANGOA010000048.1 GCA_947455255.1 Flavobacteriia bacterium
AGAAGAAATTGTAATCGATGAAATGAAACAGCCACAATGTGTAACAGATTGTGGTTGTTTTGGGGATGCAATGAAAGGATCTGTAGGAAGGTCTTTAACACCGTCTGAATCTTTATGGAAAGATTATTTGTTACTCTATTTTGTTATTTGGATTTTCGTTACCCAAAAAAGAATTTCACCAAACTCAACAAAAGAGAATATGTACATTTTACCAATTGCATTAGGGGTTATTTTATTTTTCTCCTTTATCTTCGGTTGGTATTTTCCAGTTTTCTTTGGTTTCATTTGCCTGATTACAGCATTATGGATTAATAGAATGGGAGGAAAGTACCTTGGTAATTACTGGGGGGCTGCATTGTCTGTTGTAATTATATGTGTACTATTTGTAACGTATGTATTGAGATATGAACCTTTAAAAGATTATCGTCCTTATGCAGAAGGAAATAACTTACGTCAAAAAATGGTTGACGGTATTCAAGGTAAATATGTTAGTATGCTCGTCTATAAAAACATAAAAAATAGACAAATCAAGGAGTATGATGCATCAAGTAAGGAGTATATTAATTCTAAAATTTGGGAAAAAACAACGACTTGGAAATACGATACAATGGTTACTAAAGAAATTGTTGCTACTCGATTACCTTCAATTACTTCTCAGTTTAACCCAACCGTTCAAAGTTCTGAACTAGGAATTGAAGAAAAATCACTTCAATTTGTTAAAGATTTAATAAAAAAATCAAGACAAACGAATACAAACATCGAAGAAGTAAGTATTCGTGATTACATTACAAAAGCTCCTTTAATTTATGTTCTGTTCTCAAAAGATTTAGCTAAAATTGACCTGGATGAATTAGCAGATATTAAAGAAATTTTCTATAAAACAACAAAAAAACATATTCCTTTCGTGTTAGTTTGTAATGCAGTTAGACCTCAAATCAATGCTTTTAGAAAAAAACATCATTTCCCAGTTGCATCATTTAGTAATGATATTACTGAACTGAAAGCAATTGCTCGTTCTAATCCAGCTTTACTTGTTATCGCAAAAGGTAAAGTAATCGGAAAATTTCCTGGAAACTCAATCCCATCTTACGATTGGATAAAAAAACATACGTTAAATAAATAATTATGAGAAAAAATATTGTCGCTGGTAATTGGAAGATGAATCTATCTGAAAATGAAGCCATCCAATTAGCAAAAGAAGTTGCAGAAATCAAAGTCTCAAACGCAGAAGTTATAATCTTTCCCCCTGCAATATTTATTCCTACTATTTCTAAATTAGGCTTGGATATAAAAATTGGAGCTCAAAATTTTTATCCAAAATCTAATGGCGCATTTACGGGTGAAATTTCAATCAATCAATTAAAAGAAGCTGGAATTTCGTATGTTATTGTAGGCCACTCTGAACGTAGAACAATCTTAAAAGAAGATAACGAATTTTTAAAAGAAAAAGTAAATGCTGCTTTAGAGTTGGGAATTCATGTTATCTTTTGTTGTGGAGAAGAATTAGCTATTCGAGAAAAAGGTACTGAAAATGAGTTTGTAAAAAATCAATTAGTAGAAAGTATCTTTCATTTGAACGCAGATCAACTTAAAAATGTAACGATAGCTTACGAACCAATTTGGGCGATAGGTACAGGATTAACTGCTTCTAAAGAGCAAGCAGAAGGAATGCATTTATTTATTCGCGAAACGTTTGCTAGTCAGTATTCGCAAGAGTTGGCAAATGGTATTTCCATTTTATATGGAGGAAGTTGTAACCCAACCAATGCGAAAGAATTATTCGCTTGCCCGAATGTTGATGGTGGATTAATAGGTGGTGCAGCATTGAAAAGTGCAGATTTTTCAAGTATAGCAAGTTCTTTCTAATGGTAAGAATTGAACTAAATATTGAGGTTTCTCCAAGAGAACCTTGGACAGAAATTCTTATCTCTCAACTTTCAGAAATTGGTTTTGATAGTTTTATGGAAACTGAGCAAGGCGTTTTAGCATACTGCAACGAAGATGAATTTGATTATGAAAAATTACTCTTCGAAACCATACTTGGACTTGAATCAGAAGATTTCAATTCAACAATATCTATAGAGAAAATTCCTCATCAAAATTGGAATGCTTTGTGGGAATCGGATTTTCATCCTGTTTTTGTAGAAGATAAACTAACAATTATTGCGCCTTTCCATGATCAAAATGTAGTGAAAGGAATGCAAATAATTATTCAACCTCAAATGTCCTTTGGTACAGGTCACCATCAAACAACATGGATGATGACCAAAGCAATGATGGAGTTTAAACCCTTTCCAAATCGTGTATTAGACATGGGTACAGGAACAGGAGTACTAGCAATTCTAGCTGAAAAATTGGGTGCAAAAGAAATTGTTGCTATTGACATTGAACCTTGGTCAGTCGAAAATACTATTGAAAATTTAGAACGAAATTCATGTTTTAACACCAAATCGCAATGTGGTAATATTGAGTTAATTGATGGTATGGAATTTGATATCGTGTTAGCAAACATCAATAAAAATGTACTTAAAGCACACATGCCATCGTATTCAACTCATTTGAAACAAGGTGGAATATTAATAATTAGTGGATTCTTTGAAACGGATGTAGAAGAATTAATGGATGTTGCTTCAAAAGAGTCATTGAAATTTGTTAAGAAATATACAAAAGAAACTTGGGCAGCAGTCCAATTTATAAAACAATAAAGATGAAAAAAATTGTAAGTATTGTATTAAGCTTCTTGGTAGTAGCTTGTTTTTCTTTTTCTTCAGCACAAACATATTCTCAAAATAGAGAGAAATTTGTAAAGGAATTGATGAATGCTTTAGCGGATATTAAAACTTCCGATCCTCGAGATTTTGTTAAAAGTGAACTTAAAACCATGTTAATAGAAACATCAGACTTTCCGGATGATTATTTCAAACGAATGGTTGAAACATGTAACCTATTAGAAACTAAAAAATTACACGCTTATCCTGAAATATATAATTATGTTTATTCGATGTATTCAATTATCGATAAAAAACAATCAAACGCTAGTTATAAAGCTTGGCACACCGCAGTAGATCAACTACTTACATCTAAAAATTTAAATAAATTTAAAGATTTTATAGAACTATCTTCTGATTTCTTTTCTAAAGGAATTATCTCAGATGCTCCAAATCATGTTTGGTTTTTTAAAGGAGGAAAATTCTCGTTTGATGTAACTGATAAACCTGTTATCAAATTTGAGAATGGTAAATTAGCTTGTTATGCAAAAAACACAAACCATGAAACAAATAAAAAGAAACCTTTTCATGATAGTATTGTTGTAGATGGTACTTCAGGAATTTATGATCCTGTTTTTAAAAAGTTTGAAGGTAAAGGTGGAATCATCAACTGGGAAAAAGTAGGAATGGATAAAGAAACGAATTATGCTACTTTAAAACATTTCGCAATTTCTTTAAAAATGGCAAATTTAGATTGTGATACAGTACAATTAGTAACACCATATTTCTCTAGACCAATTTTAGGTAAATTAAATGATAGAGCATTTGTGGTAACTAGAGAAGTAGATCGAACTTTTCCTGCTTTTATTTCTTTCGATAAACGTTTATTTATAAAAAACATCAAAGAAGATGTTGATTATAATGGTGGTTTCGCTCAACGAGGAAATAGTTTCGAAGGCTTAGGAACAGTTAAAGAACCTGCTACGATTACAATTTTTGAAAAAGGAAAACCTTTTGTTAAAATGACCGCTCAAATGATTGCTGTCGATCCAAAGAAAATCATTTCACCAAATAGTCACGTTGCAATATTTATTGGTCAAAATGACTCAATCTCACACCCAGGATTAGATATGATCTATAACTTAGAACATAAGTCGATTGATTTTACACGAGGAAAAAATGGTGCTTCTGCTGCTCCATTCTCAAGTTCTTATCATAACCTTGATTTTTATGTACCAAAAATAACCTGGGTTAAAGGAAAAGATGAATTACACATGTCATACGAATACGGATTAAGTCAAGAGCAACGCGTAGCTCGATTCGAATCTAAAACCCTATTCGATGGTAGGCTATATGAGAGACTACAAGCAATGGAAAAAGTACATCCTTTAGTTGGAATTGTAAATTTTTGTAATGAAAAAGGTTCAAAGACAATTACTGAAGGAGATTTAGCAAGTGCGATGAATAAAACTATCGAACAAGCAAAATCAATGATTCTTGAACTTAACTCGCTTGGTTTTATAAGCTATGATTTAGATACTAAAGTAGTTACAGTAAATCAAAAGACATTTAACTTTGTTCAAGCAAGGACTGATCAAATCGATTATGATAATTTGATGTTTGTTTCTGATATGCGTCCGAAAAAAATTGAAGGAAAGACACAAGAAGAAATTGAAAAAGATGAAAACCTTCTTAGATTGCAAAGTTTATATCAAAAACAAGCGGATCAACGTCGTGAAATACCATATTTTGGAACACTGGATTTAAAATCGCTGGAATTAAAATTAGAAGCTGTTGATCAAGTAGCATTATCTGAAGTTCAACAAATTGCTGTTTTCCCAACGAATGCCACAGTAACAATTCAAAAAGACCGAGATTTTATATTTAAAGGATGGATGAACTCAGGAAAAATGGAAATCAATGCCTTGGATGCTAAGTTTGTTTATGCTGACAATAAAGTAAAACTTTTAAAAACTGAATCTAGTTTATTCCGAGTATCTCCGTTGAAAAAAGAAGATGGAGAACATCCAATAGCAACTGGTTCTGTTATTTCAGGTATAACAGGTGAATTATTCGTTGATGCACCTAGTAACCGTTCTGGTAAATCTAAAGCTGTTACTGATTTCCCTAAAATTACCGTATTCAATAATGTAAAAGTGTATTACGCACAAAAATCATTACATAAAGGTGCATATGATAGTGCTCGTTTCTTTTTTGATGTTTATCCGTTTACTATGGACAGTTTAGATAACTTCAAAGAAAAAGCATTCCGATTAAAAGGTGAATTAAATTCTGCAGGTATTTTCCCAATCATCAAACAAGAATTACGTATCATGCCTGATTATTCATTTGGTTTTAGTCAAGATGCCCCAAAAGGTGGATACGATTTCTACGGTACAGGTGCTAAATATGAAAATAAAATTGTGCTTTCTAACAATGGTTTACAAGGTTCAGGTAAAATTGACTTCGTTCAATCTTCTTCTGTATCAAGAGCATTTACCTTCCTTCCAGATTCAACAGTTGGTTATGCAGTATTCAATAATAATCCTGTTGAAGCGGGAGTGCAGTTTCCAGATGTAACTTCACAAAAAGCATATATCTGTTACATTCCAAAAGGTAATAAATTAAAAGCGTACTCTACAGATGTGCCTCTTTCTTTCTTTAAAAACGAAGCGAAATTAGATGGTATGGCACTTGTCACTCCTAATGGTATGACTGGTAATGGTATTATGAACTTTGCAGTTGCAAGTATGGGGTCACGTTTATTCAAATTTACCCGTTGGGATATGAATGCGGATACTTCTTTCTTTAACCTGCTTAATAAAGAAGCGGTCGACGAAGAGAAAGATCAAAAATACTCTTTAACCACCGAAAACATTAAATCACACATTTCGTTCAAAGATCGTATAGGAAACTTCGTGTCGAATGCGGGAGCTACTGTTGTAAGTTTCCCTGTGAACATGTATAGTTGTACAATGGATAAATTCGACTGGTTGATGGATAAAGAAAAAATCGATCTTTCTACCAATGATAAAAACTTAGTAGCTTCTTCAGATGAGAATTTAGTTTCAAACATGTTCTCAACGAACCCACGTCAAGATTCATTACAATTTAGAACATCCAAAGCATTCTTTGACTTAAAAGTGAACGAATTACTTTGTACAGATGCTAAATACATTGACGTGGCTGATGCTCGTATCTATCCAGATAGTGGTCGCGTATTGATTCACAAAAAAGCAAAAATGGATCCATTAAACAATTCATTGATTGTAGCGAATCGTGTGACTCGTTTCCATAAATTCTTACATACAAGTACAGTAATTGCGTCTAGAAATAGTTATTCGTCACGTGGTGATTATCCATATTATGACGCTGATTCTAACCTTACAACAATCAAGTTAGAAAGTATTATGGTCGATTCTGTATTCCATACAGTTGCATTTGGTAAAATAAGCGAGAAAGATACGTTTAAACTTAGTCGTCAATTTGAATTCTTTGGAGGTGTAAAAATTAATGCTCCTTCACCATTATTGACATTCAAAGGTTCGACACGTATTAAACACGACTGTCATAAATTCTCAAGAAGTTGGATGGCATTTAACTCTGAAATTGACCCTAAAAACATTCAAATACCCGTTAATGAAAGTATGAAAACCACAACAAATACTTCAATTTCTGCAGGTATACTTTGGAGAGACTCTCCTAGCACGGATAGTGTAAAAATGTATCCAACATTCTTATCACCAATGATTAGTGCGAATGATCCTGTTGTAATTACATCTTCTGGTTTATTACAATTCAACAAGGAAACAAATGAATTCCAAATTGCTTCAAAAGAAAAGCTAGAAAATCAAAATGCGAAAGGTAATTACATCGCATTAAATACAAAAGCTTGTTCATTAAGTGGTAGTGGAAAAGTAAACCTTGGTATGAATTATGGACCAATTACAATTGATGCCATTGGTTCTGTAAAATACGATACCGAAACTGGTAAAACGAAGTTAGATATCACTGCGAAATTCAATTTACCACTAGATAAGTCCATTGTACCAATCATGGCCGAAAAATTAAATACAGAAGAAAGTTTGTCAATTATTGATACTGCAAACTGTAATTTATTACAAGCAATTCGTGAGTGGTCGGATGAAAAAACAGCAAATAAAATCATTGCCACATACCGTGAAAAAGGTGAATTTAAAAAAATCCCTTCTGAGTTTGAAAACGGTTTTGTTATCACTGGATTACAACTTTCTTCATTTGAAAACAAAAAAGCACAAGAAAGAGGATTGGTATCTACAGGTGATATGGCAGGTATCGTTAACTTAAACGACAACGTTGTCATGAAATTGGTACCTGTAAAAGCAGTCTTTGATCAGGTATATTCAGAAAACGTAACAGGTGACCGCTTTGGTTTATATATCAATGCTGCTATTGGAAAAGATTACTACTTTGAACATGCTATGACAAAAGAGGAAGGTGAGATGAAAATTTTCTCTGAAGATGAAGATTTCGCTAACAAAATCAATGGATTAAAAGCGGATAAGCGTAAGTCTAAAAACTTCATGTATGAGTTTACAGATAATCGTGTATTCATTAGTAAATTCTTACGTTTATTTAGTACTAACTAACACATTTCAAATGGATTTGAATTACATACTATTTGCAATTAGTGCATATTTATTAGGATCGATCCCTACCGCTGTTTGGGTAGGGAAACGATTCTATGGTTTAGATGTTCGTGAACACGGTTCTAAAAACGCTGGGGCAACGAATACATTTCGTGTACTTGGGAAAAAACCCGGGAAAATCGTACTAGCAATCGATGTACTTAAAGGACTAATAGCTGTACTTTTACCTCTTATCGTTTCAAACCATCACGATGAAAACACAATCATCAATTATAAATTAATTGCTGCTGTGTTCGTTATATTGGGTCACGTTTTTCCAATCTTTGCAGGTTTCAGAGGAGGGAAGGGGGTAGCGACTTCCTTAGGAGTTATTTTTGCCATTCATCCACCAGCAGCTGGTATTTGTCTAGCAATCTTCCTTATAGTCTTCCTATCTTTTAGTTATGTGTCACTAGGTGCTATTATCACTGCGATAAGTTTTCCATTGGTGATTCATTTTGTATTTCATGTTACATCTATACCACTTACCGTCTTCTCCATTGTAATAGGAACAGCAGTAGTCATTACCCACAAGAAAAACATAATACGTTTAATGCAAGGATGTGAGAACAAAATGAGTGTGTTTAAGAAGAAGGAGTCGTAAATTAGAATTCAAATATAATTTCTCACTAAAAAAGCATCCGTTATTTTTATTTCTAAGCCCTATACTCAAGAGATTTCAATAATAGCTTGAATTGTCAAGCCCTTAAACAGATAACAACTCTAGAGGATTCATACCTTCTCTCTATATCAGCTCAGATGAATTTTTAATCCTTCTGAACAAACTTAAAAAATAACTTAGTTAAAATTTTGATTAAGCAATTCATGCTTTCACAATATATCCAAATCTTGAAGTTTAATATCAAAACACCTTATTGAATATAGATTTGAAGTTATTTCTTCAAATACTCTTCAATACGTTTTGTCACCAAGTTAAACAACAACTTAGCATCTTTCTCGTTCAATTTCTTCCCAAAGCGTATTGTTTTTCCAATGTAATCAAATTCGATGCGTTCGCCGTTTTGAATCCATGGAGAATTTTCCCACACCGCTTGAAATGAATTTTCTTTCGGATGTTGCGTGCGTACTTTTTGAATGTTCTCTATAAAATAATTGGTCGACTTACCATAACCACGAATGGAACGCTTGATCGATAAACCGTCTCTATCTATCTTAATTAACTCTTTACCCCAAAGAATCCAAAACAAGGATCTTCCTACTTTATAGGCGTAATACACCCAAAAAACCAAAAAGATAACGACGATCAATTTTTCTTGTTGATTTAATTTTAAGGTGTTAAACGCCCAAATCATCGTAAATCCAATCACCATCCACATAGAAAACCAGGCACTCATCAACCCTTTGTGCCAAAATACATTTTCAGGAGTGATGATAATAGTTGTCTTTTTATTCTCGTCGTTAAAACTAGTACGTGTGCCTATAAATTTCATAATCGATTAATTTATCATTATTAACTCGGTTTTACTCCCGTTAAATTCAACTGATTCTCCCACTTTTTTTCCTAGCAATAGCCGAACCAAAGGAGCATCAATTCCCAATGCAAAGATAGAATTGTTTTCACGTTCCACTTTACCTAATCCAACAGATACATAAAAATATCCCTTGTCTGTTTCTAATAAACTACCTAGTTGAACTTTTGTATGTACTGTATCTACTTGGATGCGAGAAAATTGTTGCTGCAAAACAAGCAACTGATTGATTTGATGGGTTAATTTTTCTTGCTCTAATTGCGCCATCGAAACTGCTGTTTCGTGTTTATCGCCTGCTGAACTTTTCGTGTCTTCACTCGCTACAGCTGAAAAACTATCTGCTAATATCGTTTTTAATGCGGCTATGCGTTGTTCCAACGCTTCTTTCACCCAAGTATGTGCTTGCTGTTTTGTCATTCTTCATGGGGTATTAAGAGTGTTCGAGCCATCGGACCCAGATTGAAAATAGCATCCAACAAACTTAAATCTCCTAGAAATGGAATTTTATCTTGAAAGACTTGAAAATAGTGATATTCCGATTGAAATGGATGAGAAGTAAATCCAAAACGATAATCCGTTTCTTTAGACTCAACGGGTGTAAATGAGGTAGAACACACATAAGAATAGGGGAGGTCCAACCACGTTTTTAGTCGTTCCATAATACATAAATCAAATCCAACCAAATCTGGTGTCGTTTGATAAATCAACTCCTTTACTTCTTCACCATAATGATCAAAATAGGCGGCATGCTTGTAGGCACTTTCTATGGCACGCCAATGATCTTTGCGCCAATCTAGCGAAGTCGAAACTAAAACATCTTTGGTCAATGTCTTAGAACCATTCGGTTTTATCACGGGAATACTTAATTCCATGACACCATTCGCAGTCAAAATACAAGAACGATTACGAATGCTTTGTTTCACAAAATGTTCTTCAACTTCAAAAACAATGTCCTTGCTTGAAATTAAATCCTTGTAATACGAAATACTTCCAAAATAAGCTATTGGAAAGACAACGGACATTATTTAATGAATTTTAAAATACGGTCGTAACGTATATTTGTGAAGAAATTCAAATTACTCAATGGTGATTTAGATAACCAAACAACAGATGCTTTACCAACGATGTGATCTTCAGGAACAAATCCCCAGAATCTTGAATCTGCCGAATTGTATCGATTATCACCCATTAACCAATAGTAATTCATCCCAAATTTATACGTTGTCGTAGATTTTCCATCAATAATGAATTTTCCGTCCTTTTCTACTAATGTATGTCCTTCATAAGCCGTTATAATTCGTCTATATAAAGCAATGTTTTTGGTAGTTAAAGTAATGACAGAACCTTTTACTGGAATTGTAATTTTCTCGAAATTTGCAACCGAGTTACCATGATTAACATCACGTGGGAAGTAACGCAGATTCTCCAATTTTTCAACAGCTATAAAACCTGATTTTAACGCTTCTTTTCGTCGAGCAAAATCTAATTTTGATGGAACATTTAACTTGAATTTAGCATTCGGAAAATCATGTTTCAATTTTCGCATCTCAGTCTTGGTTAAATTCATTTCCAATTCCATTGTATTTCCATTATCACTCAAAATAGAATAATCACCTCTCCAACCTCTTACTGGATCATTCTGTGTATCTGTTGGCTCCAATCCATATTGTTCATACATCATATTTGTAAAAGAGGAGGAAGAACCAGTATTTTGAAAGTTAGAAACAGTGTATTGCAAATTCTGATTTTCTGCTACAAATGCTTTTTTACCATTGATGTAAAGCACTGAATTTATAATTTCTAACTTATCTCCAGGTATACCAACACAACGCTTGATGTAATTTTCACGCTTATCTACAGGACGATATATTAATCCATAATGCTTAATCATTCTACCTTCTCTATGATCCATTGCTACTTTATCAACAGCTAACATTTTACGAGCTTTAGCTTTCCAAACGTCTAAATGATTGATAAATTCATCTCCTTTACTAGCCATGATTCGAGCTGTTGCATCTTTATATGCTTTTTCATAAACTTGGTTTGGATTGTTTCGAAGCGCAGGATTAGCAGCTAACATACTATCTGCAATACCACGCATAAAGTCATCACGCCCATATTTTTGAAAAAACATACGTTCTGCTTCATCAATCAAAATCCCATGATAGTCATGCCCCATTAATCCATAAGGCATACGCGGGTCAAATACAGCAGTATCCCCAGAAGGGTAATTAAACACGACAACATCATTGCGTTTTACCTTTCCTAATCCAGGTAAACGTGTGTAATTGATGGTTTCAATATCTGAATAAGATTTGATATTGATAAATGGAATATTGTTGTGAACCAATGGAAAAGAAACCGGAGTAACTGGAACCTTACTTCCATAAGCCAATTTGTTTACAAATAAAAAGTCTCCAACCAACAATGTTTTTTCCATCGAACCTGTAGGAATTTGAAAGGGTTCAAAAACATAGGTACGAATGATACTTGCTGCAACTAACGCGAATAAAATCGTATCACCCCATTCTTTATAGGTGGAACGTTGACCCGTTTTATCTTTACTAAAAAAACCAAAAATAAATGCGATCACATGACCAAGTACAGGAACAGTTAAAAAAAGAACAATATGGTCACCGATACGTCTTTCTTCAACATCTTTTGGATTAGCCCAATTCGTTGGTGAAACAACTTCGCTATCTTTCAATTTAGCCATTAATAAATAAGGGAAGAAAATTCCTTGAAGTGTATCTTGCCAAGAATATTTACCAAACTTTCGAATGTAACTTACATTCACAACAGCCCACATCCAAATATGGATTCCTGGAAAAATCATTAGTAATGACCACCATGGTTTATTTATCCCTATTTTAAACGCAACATAATAATTATAACCTGGAATTAATGCTTCCCAAGACTTACGACCAGTCTTTTCAAAACTTGTCCACCACATCGCTAAATATGGGTGAACAAACAAAAACAAATAAAAATAAAGAACGTTCATATATAATAAGTTAATGAATTAGATTTCTTTTAACATGTCTGAAATTGTAAAAATTCCTTTTTTATTGACAATCCACTCAGCAGATAATACAGCGCCCAAAGCGAATCCACGACGATTATGTGCTTGATGTGTAATTGAAATAGTGTCTATTAGAGAGGAGTATGCTACCGTATGTGTACCTGGTACATCTGGAATTCTATGTGCAACAACACCTAATTGTCCATTGGCTGTATGTGGTTCTTCACCCTCAGCACACACCCACGAATAATAAGATTCATTATTCTCAATAATATCATTTGCTAATGAAATGGCTGTACCACTAGGAGCATCAACCTTTTGGGTGTGATGAATCTCATCTATTGACGGCTTATACTCAGAATAGGAACTTAATAACTGAGCTAATTTTCGATTTAATTCGAAAAATAAATTGACCCCGACACTGAAATTACTTGCATACAACAAACTACCATTAAATTTTTGAACCATTTGTTCTACCTCTGATAGTTGTTCATTCCATCCAGTGGTACCAACAACTATCGGAGTTTTATTTTGTAACGTTAGTTGAATATGTGAAAGCGCTAGATCCGGTTTTGTAAATTCTATTATAACATCTACAGAATCAATATCTTTAACAGTTAATGGAAAAACACTATTGGACTTAAATAAGATTTCATGTCCGCGCTCTAATGCAATTTCTTCAATTGCTTTACCCATTTTCCCATATCCTACTAATCCAATCTTCATATTTCCGTTTTTTTTTTTGAAACAATCTTATATTTTTCGACCTAAATATAAGATTTTCTGATCGATTTATGTTTTAGAAATATTGAAAAAATTGAAAAATAAAAAGGAAATCAAAAATTAATTAAAATCAAATCTTAATTGAAGACCTGCTGTATGGTAATAATATGTTGGTTGAACATGCAACGAAATAGATGGACTAATATCGAAATGCAAAAAATGCGCATCAATCGATGCTTCAATTGCTTGCAATGCATATACTCCAAAAAATAATATACCATACATTGTTCTTTTTCTAATAGCACTTTCGTGAAGTAATATTAAATCACTTTGTGTATAATTTACCCACTTAGAAGAAATTAAAACACTATTTTTTTCACGATTATAATATTCCTCTTTTATTTCTCTTTCTGATTGAATAGCATTCAAAAATAGACTTCCTGTACCAATTAAAGAAGCGTAAATCAATGGAACTTTCCAATATGCACCATATTTTCCTTTTGGACTATAATATTGATTATAGACTTGACCTGCACCTGGTAGTACTATAGACCAAAAAGCTGCTTTTTGAGGAGTGTGAGAAGTTAGCTTAAGTGAATCACTAGCTGTTATTTGACCAAAAGCTGAAGTATAAAAAAAGAAACTAACAATTAAGATAAGTTTCATTTATTCAATATTTCTATTATACGATTTAAATCAACCTCAGAATTGAACTGAATAGTGATTTTACCTGATCCATTATTACTTTTCTTTATTTCAACACGTGTCGATGTTTTATCAGATATTTGATTACAAAAATTAGTCTGCAAAACATTCAAAGGTTTTAGTTGTTGTTTTACTTGAGTAGGCTTAGGTTTTGTATTACCATCTCGTATTATCAATTCTAATTCTCTAACTGATAATTCTTCTAACAACACATGCTCATGTAAATCTAATTGAAATTCTTCATCGCCTGCAGAAACTAATGCACGAGCATGTCCCATTGATATTTTACCATCACGTACCGATTTCTGTATCTCAGCAGGTAACTTTAAAAGCCGAAGATGATTAGTAATACTAGAACGACTCTTGGCAATTTTTTGACTCATTTGTTCTTGCGTCAATGAACACTCTTCAATTAATCGTTGATATGAAAGTGCTACTTCTATCGCATTTAAATCTTCCCGTTGAATATTTTCAACCAATGCCATTTCAAGCATTTCTTGATCATTTGCAACTCGAATATATGCAGGAACTTCTTTTAATCCAGCTAATTGAGAAGCTCTAAATCTTCTTTCACCAGAAATTAATTGATATTTTCCTCTTCCTGTATTTCGTAATGTTAAAGGCTGAATAATACCATGAACTTTAATACTGTTACTCAATTCCTCTAACGCCTCTTTCTCAAAATGAGTACGAGGATTGAATGGATTAGCCTCAATATCACTGATAGAAATTAAAGAAACTGAACCAACTGAATTTGTTTGATCTGATGAATTTTTGCGAGGAGTTAAATCTGATGAATTATCCAAAAGAGCTCCTAAGCCTCTACCAAGCCCTCCTTTTTTCTTCTGTTCAGCACCCATATTAAATTGAAATAGATTTATCGTTATTGGATATATTTGTCAAATCGTTTTTTTGTAAAATTTCACGAGCAAAATTCAAATAATTAATCGCTCCTTTACTCGCAGCATCATGCATAACGATTGTTTCTCCAAAACTTGGAGCTTCAGCTAATTTTGTAGTACGGTGAATTACAGTCTCAAAAACTAACTCTTGAAAGTGTGTCTTTACTTCATCAACCACTTGATTTGCAAGACGTAAACGCGTATCATACATTGTTAATAAAATCCCTTCTATCTCCAATTTTTCATTCAATCTACCTTGAACAATTTTAATAGTATTTAATAATTTACTTAAGCCTTCTAATGCATAATACTCACATTGAACAGGAATAATCACAGAGTCAGCTGCAGTAAGTGCATTAAGTGTAATTAAACCTAGAGAAGGGGAACAATCGATAATGATAAAATCATAATCATCACGCACTTTGCTAAGTGCATTCATAAGCATAAACTCACGATTTGGAAGATTTATCATCTCTAATTCAGCTCCAACCAAATCCATATGAGAAGGTAATATATCTAAATGAGGATTTTCAGTATGAATAATTATTTCTCGTGGATCAACATTATTTATTAAACATTCATACAAATTACGTGTGTTTTTAGGATCTAAACCTACACCTGAAGTTGCATTGGCTTGTGGATCTGCATCTACCAATAAGGTTTTCTTCTCCAACACCCCCAAACTACCACTTAAATTTATTGAAGTCGTCGTTTTTCCAACACCACCTTTTTGATTTGCTACTGCAATAATCTTACCCATTTCTTTGAATTTTGACTATAAAGATAAACTATTCACACACGAATAGTAAGAATTTGAAGCAAAATAGTTATTAACTTTTAATGTTAAAAATCAAATTTAAAGGCTATCAAATGTAAATGAATCATCCGATTTTTCATTTCTAACATAAGAATCAGTTCTAAATTCACCCGTTTCATTTAATTCATTTAATTTTTCCATAATCTCATCTAATCCTTCTTTGAATTTTGCAAAATCTTCTTTGTATAAAAAAATCTTATGTTTTTGAAAATATTCTCGCCCGTCTTCAAACACCTTTTTACTTTCAGTTAAAGTTAAATATAACTCATTTCCTTTAGTAGTTTTAATATCAAAAAAGTATGTTCTTTTACCAGCTTTTACTGATTTGCTAAATACTTCATCATTACGATCATTTCTTTTTTCATATTCCATAACCTACACAATTAAATTTTAAATCAACTCTTTTTCTTAATTATACTTATCAACCCTTTTAACTAGTAAATATACAGCATAATTTTATTAGGTACCATCTTAACCTACAAGTTTTTAAGGTATTTAACAAAAGTAACATTCAATTTACATCTAGATAACGTATGATTATCTTAAAAGTTGTTTATTTTCGTCTAGAGCGAGGTAAAACAGGTATATGTGTACCTCCACCACCTGGAGCATTCTTATCTGAAGGATCAACCCATTGATTTGGCACTTCAACTTCAATTATTTTACCAGATGTTGGATCTATTGTAGTCTGATTAACCGTTTGTTTATCGGGTGAATTTACACCAATAACATCTTCTTTTAATACCCATTTGTCTTCTTCAAAAAAATACGCATCATGAGACATATCAGGCACATAATATTCAAAAAAACCAGTCATAGAAGGTGATTCCGGTGATAAATGATCAAATATAATTCGATCATATATTGATTCATATTTCAAATTCATTAGCGATTTTTTGGAATACTCAAAACAAACGCGACGTTTGATTTCAGTTTTATCTTTAAAAACGAAATCGCCAAATTTTACATGTGTTCCATGAATAGATAATACATCGATTAATTTTGCATGACTCAAAGTTCCGTTACTTCTCCAACCTAAGATGGTATATAGCTTTTTAGAGCCTTTTTCTACTGGTATAATTTTATAGTATAAAGCTCCATACCAATTGTTTTCATTCAATACTTCTTGTGAATTAACCGAAATAGAAGGTTTTTCTAAAAATTCAATGACTTTGTTCTTGTGTTTTCTTTTTCCTTTACGAACTAAAAAACAATAAAATCGATTGGATTCGTCTGCCATCTCAACATTCCAATTGAAAAGTCGGAACTCATTGTCAGGACTAGTGATTGAACCAACAGAGGACAACTTACTGAAAGGGTAGGAGTAAGACTCGTTTAATTGAATGGTTTCCAGTAAGTAATTTCTAAAAACTTGATTCGCATTTTTCTTAGCAACATCCGTTTTAGCATTACGTAAAGTATCCAAAAAAATAGCCAAACGTTTTTCACGATTGGCTATTAAGGTATCTTTTTGACTAAAAATTGACGATGTTATCAGACATAAAAGGAAGATAGTTACTGCTTTCATATCGATAGAAACGTATTTTTTGAAAAAATAGTATTATAAGTGCATGAAATCTTTTTTGGCTAACAATTCGTCTTCAGATTCTCTATGCTCAGGATCATCCACACAACAGTCAACAGGACATACTGCGGCACATTGTGGTTCATCATGAAAACCTACACATTCTGTACATTTGTCTGTAGCAATGTAATAAACATCCATATCTACAGGTTCAAATGCATGTTGTGCATCTATATCATCACCATTCAAGGTTGTAATCATTCCTTTTAACGATGTACCGTCTGAATATCTCCACTCTGCACCTCCTTCATAGATTGCATTGTTTGGACATTCTGGCTCACAAGCTCCACAGTTAATACATTCGTCAGTAATTATTATCGCCATAACTAGTCGTTTTAATTTGTTACAAATATAGTTCCTTCGAAGAAATTAAAAAACTAACAAAGTTCTTTTATTTCATTCATGATTTTTAATGCAAATTTTGTCGCGTTTTCTTCTGTGTTACTCTCAGAATAAATACGAATTATAGGTTCGGTATTACTTTTACGTAAATGTACCCATTCATCACCAATGTAAATTTTCACACCATCCAATGTGTCAACTTCTTCATTCTTATACTTTTCTGCCATTTGGGTTAAAATAGCATCTACATTGATGGAAGGAGTTAATTCAATTTTATTTTTTGAAATGGTATAGGTTGGGTAAGAATCACGTAATGCAGAACATTTCATTGATTTTTTCGCTAAATGGGTTAAAAATAAAGCAATACCTACCAATGCATCACGACCATAATGAGATGCTGGGTAAATGATACCGCCATTTCCTTCTCCACCAATCACTGCTCCTTGTTCTTTCATTTTAGAAACAACATTTACCTCTCCAACAGCAGCAGCATAATAAGTCAATCCACGTTGTTCCGTAATGTCTCTTAATGCTTTAGTAGAAGACATATTGGATACTGTAGTACCGGGAGTGTGTGTCAATACATAATCTGCAACTGCTACCAACGTATATTCTTCTCCAAACATAGAACCGTCTTCACATACCATTGCTAAACGATCAACATCTGGATCAACGGTAATTCCTAAATCAGCACCTATCTCCATAATTTTACCTGATAAATCAGTCAAATGTTCCGGTAATGGTTCTGGATTATGTGGGAAATGTCCTGTTGGTTCGCAATACATTTCGGTTATTTTAGAAACGCCTAAAGCTTTTAATAATGCTGGAACAAAAATCCCTCCAGTGGAATTAACAGCGTCTACTACTATTGAAAAATCTGCTTTTTTAATAGCGTCAACATCTACTAAGTCTAACTTTAAGACTGCATCAATGTGTTTTTGCAAGTAGGTATCATCATGTGTAATAACTCCAAGATCATCCACTTCAGCAAAATCAAACGCTTCTTGTTCTGCAATTTCTAATAATAATTCTCCTTCAGCTCCAGAAATAAATTCTCCTTTTGCGTTCAGTAATTTTAACGCATTCCACTGTTTTGGGTTGTGACTGGCTGTTAAAATAATTCCTCCATGCGCTTGTTCCATTGGGACTGCAATTTCAACAGTAGGCGTTGTAGAAAGACCTAAATTTACTACATCGATCCCTAATCCGATCAATGTGCTACAAACTAAGTCAGAAATCATTTGACCTGATAAACGTGCATCTCGACCAATAACTACTCTTATTTTTTTGGAAGGATATTGATTTTTCAACCAAGAACCATAAGCTGCAGCAAATTTTACGGTATCAATAGGAGTAAGTCCATTATCTACTTTTCCCCCAATCGTTCCTCGTATCCCTGAAATAGATTTAATTAATGTCATACCAATTATTTTTCAAAAGACTTTTTTAATGCAATCATTTTTATACAAGCAATCGCACATTCAATTCCTTTATTACCATGTTTTCCACCTGAACGGTCTATCGACTGTTGGATGTTGTTATCTGTCAATACACAAAAAGAAACAGGTGAGTTGTATTCCAACATCACTTTCATCAATCCATCTGTGGTGCCTTGACAAACAAAGTCAAAATGTTTTGTTTCACCTTGAATTACAACGCCAATAGCAATAACACCATCCACATCTGTTTCGTCCAGCATCCATTGTGCTGCTAGAGGTAACTCAAACGCACCTGGTACATATCGAAGCAATATATTACTTTCAGGTACATTGTTATCTGCTAATGCTTGTTTAGCACCTGCTAACAAGTTATTTGTGAAAGAATCGTTCCACTCAGAAACAACGATGCCGATTTTAAAATCGGCAGCGTTTGGTAGAGTATCTTTGGAATAATCCGATAAATTCTTTAAGGATGTAGCCACAATTATTTTCTGTTTTTTGCTCTCGCAATATATTTATCAATAGATTTAGCGTTAGAGAAATTCAAGAAGTTACTTTTAATTCTTGTGTATAACTCTGTAGCTTCTTCATACTTCTTTAATTCTTCAGCTACTAATGCAGCTTTAAACAAATAAGTAGGAGTTGTTAATTCATTTTCATTTAATTCAGCAGCTTCTAAATATAAATCCAAAGCTTCTTGATATTTACCCAATTCTGACTGACAATCTGCTTGTAAACCAAGTTTATAAACAGAAACATACGTATCTTTTACATCTACACCTTCTAATGCTTCATTTGCTTTTTTGAAGTCGCCTTTAGCCATGTACTGACGTGCTAAAACAAATTGAGCAATTTCTCCTCCTTGTTTACCATCGTATTTTTTTACAACTGGTTCCAACTCATTGATTGCAGCATCTGTAGAATCTTTTACAGCTAAGTTTAACCCTCTGTAATAAGCTTCCTTTGATTTTTCATTGCTTGGCGACCAAATAAATTGACGATATGCAAAATATAAAACCATTAATCCAAGTACTGAACCAATTCCATAAGTTGCAAAACGAAGATTTTTATTCGTTTGTAATTGACCTTTAAAGTCTTTAAAAGAAATATTTTCTAGCATAATAGCGATATTTTGGATACAAAAATAATATTTTTTTGAAAGCATAAGTGTATTTTGGTCAATAATCCAAATAAGATACTAACAATGAAGGTGTGTATTTCATACATTTGTAATCCTAAAGATCAAAATTTCCATAAATAAAAAACACAATAAGCTATGAAATTGGTTGACTTCATTCTAACAAGCTCTAATTTTCCTGAGAAATCAATCTCTAATACCATACAATTATTGCAAGAAGGTGCTACTATACCTTTTAT
>CANGOA010000049.1 GCA_947455255.1 Flavobacteriia bacterium
ATGTAATGTTTGTAATCGCTGAATTTATACATGGGGTTTGAGTATTTGTTCCAGCGGCAGAACTTAAAGATATTGTATTTAAAGCATTAACGTTAATCGTACCTGATGCACTTACACTTCCACAACCTCCTGATAACGGAATACTATAAGAAAAGGTTCCACTTGCAGATGGTGTACCACTGATAGTTATAGTATTTGTTGCCCATGCCGCTGTTACTCCGGTTGGTAATCCTGTTGCTGTGCCAATTCCAGTTGCACCGGTTGTAGTATGAGTTATAGCTGTTAAAGCTGTATTTAAACATAATGTTGGTGTACTGGATGCTGTTCCAACTGTATTGGCAGCAGTTACAGTAATAGTTCCTGTTGCATTCACGCTTCCACATCCTCCTGTTAATGGAATTGTGTAAGAAAAAGATCCACTTGCTGAAGGTGTACCACTAATTGTGATTGTATTACTAGCCCATGCTGCTGTAACACCTGAAGGTAATCCTGTTGCTGTGCCAATACCTGTAGCTCCAGTTGTAGTACGTGTTATATTAGTTAAAGCTGTATTAATACATAACGTTGGTGTACTAGATGCAGTACCTGCAGTATTATTGGATGGAACTGTCACAGTTTGAGTTGTTGTGCAACCATTTGTATTCATATAAGTTATAACGGAACTACCTGCAGCTACTCCTGACACTAAACCACCGGTCGTAATTGTTGCGACTCCAGTAGATGCTGACACCCATGGTGTTGATAAATGCGCAGTAGCAGTACCAGACAATGTTGTTGTTGAACCAATACATACACTAGTTGTACCAGAAATTGTAGGTAGAGCATTTACTGTTAAGGTTACTGCATTACTTGAAACAGTTTGAGAACAACTAGTTACAACACAATAATAATAAAATGTACCTGCAACAGAAGTTGAAGGTGAATATGATACTGAGGTAGCACCACTAAGTAAAGTACCTCCAGAATTACTATTTGAAGAATTAGAATACCATTGATACGTATAAGTACCATTACCACCAGTAGCGGTTATTGATGCTGTATAAGAACCATTCATACAAATTGTTCCTCCAGAAGGTTGTGAAGATATAGATGGATTAGAAACTGTACCTGAAACAGCAATGTTTTTTGTAGTAGCACTAGTACTTTGGCAAGTAATATTAGCGCTTGTAGGGCTACTACCTAAAACTGCCATTCTAGCATAAATTGTAGTAGTGGATACTGTACCTCCTGTTGGAGTTAATGTTATTGGATTAGTATTAAAATTTGAGTTATCTGTAGAGATTTGAAATCCAGAAGGAGCATTTACTGATATATCGGCAGTTAAATTAGTTCCAGAAACACTAAAAGTCTGGCTTGAACTTGCTGTGCTTAGACAAGTAGAAAATGCAGATAACGTTCCTGTGGTTGTAATTGTGGGAGTTGGGGTAAAGGTGTATTTAGTTCCACTCCCTGGCCATACAGTTAAACTTGTTGAACCTGAGCTTGAACCAAATGTACCTGATGTGCTTGCTAAATTATTTGTTTTTGCTAAATAATTTGACGCAGTTGCACCACCAATACCTATAGATGCACTTGTATATGTTGAGCCGGAACCATAAATAAATTCAATAACATTAGAAGTTTCATACAACCATACCTGATAAAAAGTATTAGCTGTGGAGTTAGCACTGTATGAATTATATAACCCAAAATATATTTTACAAATTTTAGATCCAGGATTACCTGAAATAATATACTTAACTCCTCCATTAGGATTTGACTGACCAGTGGATAGATCATCCCATAAAGGCATCAACTTCGGTGTATTAGTTGATGATGTTAAATCATTAGCGGCTTCAATTGTTACAACAGTTGAACCTAACCTAATCAAACCATTAGAACTAGCAGAAAACTGAGTATAAGAAATACCTTCAAACACAAAAGTAAATCCTATAGATTGAACTGATGACACGGCATCATCTGTACCTGTTGCGACGATAGATGAACCTGTGAAACTAGCGTAAGGCTCGAGAGAAGCTCCAGTTGAGATTGAAACACTATATGCATTCGCAGTCTGACCCAACACCCCCACTCCCCAAACCATCCCCACTACCACCAACAACCCCTTCATCCAATTCCAACCAAATATATTTCTTCCTCGTCCCATAACGTTTAATTTTATTCCGTTCCTCCCTTTTCCGTTCATTACCAAAAGGGTATAATTTATCCCTCGCAATCTTTCGCGCGCAGGATTATACAGTACGGACATTATCAAAAACGTACCAAAGAAAAAAAAATATAGTAAACGACTAAAAAACAAACAGTTATAAAATATTTCACCAACAAAGATTAGTTTCAAAAAGAAATCATTTTCCCTAAATAGGAACAGGTATTAATAGAGATTTTAACCTGTTTACCCTAAAAAAAACCACAAAAAAAAGGTTGACCAAAAGCCAACCTTCATAGAATTATATGTATCAATTCTTAGTTTCTATCAAATGCTCCAAAAGCAACTAATAACACCATCACAACAACAACAACTATTACAGTACCCGCAATAAAAATTTGTATTTTCTCGTTTTTTGTATTCTCGTCCATAACCTTAGTATTTAGATGAATAACTTCTTTTAATTTACACATTTAACACTTGAAAAACAATTATTTACACAATTATTTTAAAGAAATCAGAAAAAAAATTTCTTAACGAGCTAATAACTGTTGAAAATCCGCAATAATTCCTAACAATATCTTCTCTACCAATGTGATATATCCGTCAATTTGCTTTGTATCCATCTCAAAAATTTGTTTCGTTGCCATTTCTGAAATCGGCTCTTGTAAGCTAACAATGCCAAAAGTGTACATGTTTTGTTTCAACTTATGCGCCATTTTTCGCACCCCTTCCATTTCCTCCTCGTAAAAACTTAAACGCATTTCACGAACGTCTTTTGGAACCTCCTCAATAAACAAGTTTAGTATTTCTCGAATCAAAGCCGTATCATCTCCACACAAACGATTGATTTGCGACAAATCATACATCATTTTTTCATTTCCTATATTTTCCATACCCAATGATTAGTTTACGTATTTTTGAATCATTGTAAATAAACAACTTTCCAAATATGGTTTAATTACAATATCACTCATACCTACTTCTAGATAGCTATCTATCTGATTCTGCATTGTATTAGCGGTCAATGCAATGATCGGCAGACTTTCTAATTTTAAATCTTTTCGAATTTGTTTCGTAGCTTCTACTCCATTTAAAACTGGCATTTCAATATCCATAAAGACAAGATCTACCGTGTTTTCTTTTAAAAAATCAACAGCCTCTTGTCCGTTGTTTGCAATATATACCTCAATCTTTTTGTTTATTAAACTATATTTTGCAACCATTGAATTGATCAAATTATCATCTACAAGCAAAACACGCAAACCTGTAAATCGATCATCTAATGCATTTGCTGGTTCATTTACTTTTTCTAATTGATCTAAATTCTTAGCTAATTCTAAAACAATACGAACCTCAGTCCCTACTCCTTCCTCACTATGAATCGTTATGTCTCCTCCCATTAATTTTAGGATTTCTCTAGATATAGACAACCCTAATCCAGTACCAGAATTATGCGAGAGTAACTCGGTATTTTGCTTAGAGAATTTATCAAATATTTGTCCTATGAAGGTTTTATTTATCCCGATTCCTGTGTCAATCACTTGAAATAATATTTTTTGGGAAGTCGCCTTATCTTCTAGCAAACTTACAAGTAAATTTACCTTCCCAGCTTGCGTGAATTTGATGGAATTCCCTAATAAATTAATCAACACTTGCCTTAAATTCAATGCATCAAAATCTACAAACTCATTTACCCCTTCTCCTATTTCATACGAAATAGCTAATTTTTTATCTTCCGCAATTGGTAGCATAATTTCTACTGTACTTGAAACAAATTCACGTAAATTAACGGAAGTATTTGCAATAGAAAATGTTCCTTCATTTAATCTCGAAAAATCAAGTACATTATTAATTAAGGTCAACAAATGATTACTGGACGCTTTCAACTGACCTATCAATTCATTTTCACTTGAAATTCTTCGTTCCAACTCACGAGACAATCCAATAATTGCATTTAATGGCGTTCGGATTTCATGACTAATATTAGCAACAAAAGCATCTTTTAGAGCATTTGCTTCTTCTGCTATTTTTTTAGCTTTCAATAAATTTTCTCGATACTCTTTTTGGGTATGCACATTTCTCGCAACTGCTAATACATATTCTTTCTGAAGAAATTTTACGATATTAATAGACAATTCTACACATCCCTCTTCTCCAGTAATCTTATTATAATTAATCGTTTGCATCAACAAACCATTATTCGATCTTAATTCCTGAATATGATTTTCCCATTCTACAGAGGTTGGAAATATGGGCTCAAAATCCATTACCGTATAGGAAGTTATTTTTGTTTTATCCAAACCCAAACGAGCACACGCTACATCGTTTGCATACAACATATTCCCATAAATATCTGATACCTGAACGGAATCTTTACTAGTATCAATAATCGATTCCCAAAATTGTAAACGCTGTAAAGAACGTTCATACATTTTCTTTTTAGGTAAATCAACACTGGAAGCATCCAACGATTCCAAATGTAGTCCGACTAAATCCAAGAAAAAATACACCTCTTCTAATAATTGATTCGAAAAAAGATGGTCTGCTGTAAATATAAAAAAACCAATACCCCTAAAACAAACACACTGAAATAGATTACCTTCCTCTTCAATGACATCAAAATCTATTATGTATTTGATTTTATTTTGATCTGGGAATAAAATATTGGATTTAATTGGAGATGCGCGATGATGAAATTCAAGGTATGTCTGACCATCCGTATCCAAATTCTTACGAACGCAACTATGGTGAGTATGAAATTTATCCGCAAAAAAAGTTAATAAATGAGTAAATACTTTCTCACTTTGAAATTCATTTTTGATGACATTCAGTGCATCCGTAAAATACGGTCTATACTCAATCTCTTTCACGTTCATGTTCATTGATATTTTTTCGACAAAATAATCTTCCCTTCATTTATCATACGATAAATGGTTGTTTTACCAACCCCTAATTCGTTCGCAGCTTTAATGACATTCCACTTGTTTTTTTCTAAATAATGAAGAATGATTTTCGTATTATACTCATCTAACGTACACTTCTTCTTAAGTAAGTCTTCTAATACTAGGGTTGTATTCAAAGGCAAATCAGAAACATTTATCTCGTTAGAATCACTCATGATAAATGCTGTTTCAATAATTGCTTTCAACTCACGGATATTCCCAGGAAATTTATACTTTAATAAAAACTCCTTTGTTTCCTCACTTAGTTGTTTAACTTTCAATTGGTTTTGTTTTGCAAAATCCTTGATAAAATGTTCCGCTAGAATAATAATATCTTTGCCTCGCTTACGTAATGGAGGAACTTCTATTTTAACCCCCATTAAACGGTAATACAAATCTTCTCGGAATCTTCCTGCTTTCACCTCTTTTAATAAATCTTTATTTGAAGCAACAATCAACCTGAAATTTAATTTAATGGTATTATTAGCTCCCAATCGAGAAATCTCCATTTCCTGAATAGCACGTAATAATTTCGCCTGCATTGTCAAATCCATCTCACTGATTTCATCTAAAAACAAAGTTCCAGCATTCGCCTCTTCAAATTTTCCAGCTTTCGAAATGTGCGCTCCCGTAAAAGCACCTTTCTCGTATCCAAACATTTCACTCTCTATCAATTCCTTAGGAAAAGCAGCCACGTTCAATGCTATAAATGGTTTTTTCTTGCGTATAGAATTGAAATGGATAGCCTTAGCAACCAATTCTTTCCCAGAACCTGTCTCCCCTACTATATTTACGGAAACGGTATTAGTTAGCGTCTTCTCCATCAGCCGAAACATGTTTTTGACATCCGGACTCAAACCTACTATCTTAGAGGAAAAATCATATTTTTGATTTACTTCTTGACGTAATTGTATTAACTCTTTATTTGTCTCAACTTTTTCAACTGCCTGAATCAAAGACTTCCACAACCAATCCAACGTTTGTTCATTTTTAACGATGTAATCAAACGCACCTTTTTTTATTAAGGTTAAAGCAGTTTCAATATCATCTTGTGCAGAGACAATGATAACTTGAGATGAAGGAGAAAGTTCCGTAACTTTATCAAACAATTCCATCCCTCCCATATCGGGAAGATTATAATCTAATATCATCACATCAGGCTTAGTAGAAAGCGCTGAAATTAAATATTTTGCATTTTCAAACAATTGAATATCATAATCCACATTCATAGAAATTTTATATCCTATTAATCGTCTATAAATCGCATCGTCTTCTACGGAATAAATAAGATGTTTTTTCATGATTCTATGTTTTAATATTACTTCTTTTTTTAAATTACATATAATTTTAATAGCTTCAAAAAATAGTTTATAAAAGATCTGAATTCACAACTCAAACAATTAATAATCAAACATTTAAAACATAATAATTAAAACAAAAATTTGATTACCCAAATCATCATTAAAAACATACTATAGGAAAACAAAAAAGTTGTTTTCAAAAAAGGAATAATTACCATTATGGGAAATAATTCTCAGCAACAATAAAAAACAAACCAGTCATAATCAACAACTTAAATAAATAATGATTTTTCGGTACAGTTATTATTATAAAGAAAAAAAACGTAATATGAACCATAGTAAAAAATCAGAAAAAGCGCACAAATTAGCTTCCATTAGTATTGGATTAAATATTGTTGTATTACTTCTTGTTCTATATTTGTTAATTTTACTCAAATAGCCAATTCTCTATAATATCATTTAATCTAAATACTCATGTACGGAATTGTTAACAAAGCGATTGAAGAATTAGTTATTGCAAATTTCGGAAACGATACTTGGAATACTATAAAAAAAACTAGCGGTGTAGATGTCGACTTTTTTATTAGTAATGAACCATACGACGACGATATTACCTATAAATTAGCCGCTGCTGCTGCTGAAGAAACTGGCCTGACCATTTCTGAAGTATTAATAAATTTTGGGGAATGGTGGATTTTAAAAACTGGTAAAGAAAAATATGGATACTTATTAGAAAGTGGTGGTGAAAATTATAAAGACTTCCTGATCAATCTACCTCTTTTTCATAATCGTGTGATGATGATCTACCCTCGATTAACACCTCCTGAATTCAAAATCAGTAATATTGAAGCTAAAAGTTTACACCTCCATTATTTCTCCAAAAGAATTGGTCTTCAAGACTTTGTCAGAGGTTTACTTCAAGGTTTAGGGAAATTTTATTCTTGTGAGGTTCATTTAAATCTCTTAGAATCAAGAGATACTAATTCTGACCATGAAATATTTCACGTTGCATGGGAATAAATCTAAATTACAACCAATTAAATCGTGTATTTCCCTTTCATATCGAGGTAAATAAACAGTTTGAAATTCTTTCGCAAGGAAGTAGTTTGACTAAAATTGTTGGCAATTTAACAAATCAGAATTTTTCCTTGTTTTTCAATATTGAACGACCTCATTACAACAAGCTAAACTTCGATGAAATTAAAAAAGAAAAAACAAATTTCTTTATAATTAAACATCAAGCTCAAAACTTACTTTTTAAAGGGCAATTAGAATTTATCGAAGAAAAAAACACCGTAATTTTCTTTCTAACTCCTTACTTTCATAAAATAGAAGATCTCAAAAAAAACAGATTATTAGTAACCGATTTTGCTAATTATGACCTGACCTTCGATTTCCTTCACATCATCAAAAATATAGAAATAAATAACGATGAAATTATCGATCTTGTTGATCAGCTAAAACAAAAAAACAATCAAATTTCTCTTCAAGAAGAAAAGCATAGAAATATTATTAAAAATATGAATATGGGTCTAATTGAAGTTGATAACGATGATATTTTACAATTTGCAAATCAAACCTTTTGCGAAATGTCTGGATATTCACTAGAAGAACTCATAAGTAAAAGTCCTACTGATCTAATTCTTGAAAAACATAATCATGATATCATCGAAAATAAAATTTCTACTCGTAAAAAAGGTGTTTCGGATGGTTTTGAAATCGAGATAATTAAAAAAAACGGAGAAAAAAGAATTTGGTACATCAGTGGAGCCCCTAACATAAATGACAAAGGAGAATGCATTGGCTCTATTGGCGTTCACATGGATATTACCGAACAAAAAATCCTTGAACAGGAATTAGAAAACGCAAAATTAATTGCTGAAAAAGCTTCGAAAACAAAAGATATGTTTTTGGCAAATATGAGTCATGAAATTAGAACTCCTCTGAATGTTCTAATAGGAATGATCCGACTAATAGATAAAGAATCAAAAAACGAAAATATTCAAGATTACATCAACCAATCCAATAGTGCTGCTAATCATTTACTCGGAATTCTTAACGATATACTAGATATGTCCAAAATTGAATCTGGAAAAATGAAAATCAATTATCTATCGATGGATATTCATGCTATCAATAAATCCATTGAAAGTATTTTTAAACCTTCTATAATCAGTAAAGGAATTGTATTTAGAAATAGTATAGATTCAACTATTTCTTTATTAAAAGGGGATGAAATAAGACTTAAACAAGTGCTAATAAACCTTTTAAGTAACTCCATTAAATTCACGGAAAAAGGATTTATAAGTACCCAAATTCAATTATTAAATGATTGTGCTGAATCTCAAACACTTCGATTTATTGTTGAGGACTCAGGTATTGGTATGTCAACTGAATTTATTAAAACAATTTTCGATAAATTTTCTCAAGAATCAAACCAAGCGAACAGAAAATATGAAGGTACTGGTTTAGGTATGGCAATTTCGAAAGAAATTCTTCACTTAATGAAAAGCGAGCTAATAATTGAATCTAAACAAGGATTTGGTTCAAAAATTCAATTCGATATTACTTTTAACAAAGGAGAAAAAACAGTTAACACGAAAAATTTATTAAAAATTAAAACGAAACTTCTCAAAGGAAAACAAATACTGTTAGTTGAAGACAATAAATTAAATCGATTAATCGTACGAAAAATGCTTGAACTTGCGGGGTGTATTGTGCATGAAGCAGAAAATGGAAATGAGGCAATCAACAAATTAATTACGACTTCCTTTGATTTAATCTTAATGGATATTCAAATGCCAGAAATGGATGGTGTAGAAGCAACCAAAATTATTCGTTCGGTTTTAAATCTACAAACACCTATCCTAGCGTTAACAGCAAATTCTTTCCAACACGATATTAATCTCTATTATGAAATTGGTATGAATGATTTTATTATTAAACCCTTTGAAGAAGACCAATTTTACGCAAAAATTATAAAAAACATTTAACTGTATAGATTTAACAAAAAACTAATCGACTAAATGGAGTTACGCTTTCTATTTTCTCGTTAAATAAGTACATTTGTTTTGCTTTAAAAAGAACTTAAATTGATGAATTTTCTCAAAATAAATTACGGCCATTCACGTGTATTTGGATTAGATCTACTTCGTATGTTTGCCATCCTTTTCGTTGTCTTTGGTCACAGTGCAATCCTTGTACCTGAAGAATACAAAGACATCATACGTAAAGTGACTCTCGATGGTGTGGCCATGTTTTTTGTTTTAAGTGGATTCCTGATCGGTGGAATTTTAATCAAAATCGTGGAGAAAGAAAAACCTTCCTTCCCGGTCCTACTAAACTTCTGGTCGCGCCGATGGTTACGTACTGCTCCAATCTATTTTATAATTTTAAGTTTCGTATTGATCTACACCTTCATTTACAAAGCTGAAAGAGTTCCGTCTGATTGGTACCGCTATTTCATCTTTACCCAAAATTTAAACCATAAACTACCTTTATTCTTTGCTGAATCTTGGAGTTTAAGTATCGAAGAATGGTTTTATCTTCTTACTCCTGTCGCGCTTTTCCTTGCACTTCGTGTGAGTAAAGCAAGTGTTAAAGCCACAACGATTATTGTACTTTTCGCAGGAATCCTAGCGATTATTGGCTATCGATTATATCTTTTTAGAACGCTTAACCTTACCGATTTTGAAGAATTAAACCTGCAAATCACACGTCAAGTATTACCGCGTTTAGATTCTATCATGTTCGGTGTTTTGGCTGCCTATATAGCTTTTTATTTCCCTAAAATTTGGAACAAAGCAAATTTTTGGTTCTTACCAATACTTGGATTCATTGCTCTTTATTACTTAAAATTCAAAAATCCGAGTAATACGAGTGAATACACCGTTGTTTGGTTACCAATTATCAAATCCTTAATCGTATTTATCTCCCTCCCTTTTCTAGCGCAATGGAAAGAATTTCGTTTTTCAAAAATTGGTAAGACTGTAACCTTTATCAGTTTGATCTCCTACTCCATGTACCTAACCAATTTAACGGTTGTCATTCACATGATCATCAAACATGCAATACATGGAAACTACTTACACAAACACGTACTTCCAAGTTATTGGGAATATGAATATCTTTTGTTTTGGGCGATAACCATTGTATTATCTTATCTTACTTATGTGACCATCGAAGTGCCTTTCATGAAATTACGTGACATCAAAAAGAAAACTTAATTTACAACGTATGCATCCAAGAATCACACAAATTAAAGAGAAAATACAGCCAATACGTGAATCAATTGTAAACCATCCTTTGTTTCAAGAAATTAAAACAATCGAGGATATTCAGTTATTCATGCAATACCATGTGTACGCAGTGTGGGACTTCATGTCTTTATTGAAATCCTTACAACGTAACCTTACGTGCGTAGAAACTCCATGGTTCCCAGTTGGTGCGCCAGAAACTCGTTTTTTAATCAATGAAATCGTAGTTGGAGAAGAATCTGATGTGGATGCTCACGGGGTAAGAAAAAGTCATTTTGAACTTTACCTCGATGCTATGCGTCAAGCAAATGCTTCTACAGATGAAATTCTACTTTTCTGCAAAACACTTCAGCAGACAAAAAATTTCGACGCTAGCTTTACAGCTGCCAACACACCAGAGAGTGTGCGAAATTTTGTGGAATTTACTTTCAAAACAATAAATAAGAACAAGGCTTACTTACAAGCCGCTATCTTCACATTTGGTCGCGAAGATTTAATCCCCAACATGTTCTACTCGTTGGTCAATGAATTAAACAATCAATTTCCAGATCAAATTGCACCGATAAAATACTACCTCGACAGACACATCGAAGTAGATGGCGATCACCACAGTCACTTAGCGATTGAAATGACGGAAGAACTATGTGGCAACGACGATGCCCTTTGGGACGAAGCAGAGCACTTTATTCTTGACTCTCTAGAACAACGTAAATTACTTTGGGATGGTGTCCTTGAAAAAATCAAAGAAAGCACAATTCATATTTCATAACCCATAATTAAATATTCAAAAAAAATGGATCTTTTATCATTAATCGGAATCATTGTACCAACACTTAGTTTATCTATCATCTTGGTATTTGTATTAAAGTCACAACAACAAAAGGTTGAATCAACAGTTCAAGTTGCTCCACCAAAACCAGTTGTTACAAACTCCAACGAAAATGCGAAGTTCTTCTTACCTCATCGTGTGGAAGCATACCAACGCATCATTTTGTTTATGGAACGTATTTCTCCAAACTCTTTGGTGATGCGTAAATTCGAAAACGGCATGAAAGCGAAAGAATTGCAAGGAGAATTACTTTCTACCATACGTAGTGAGTTTGAACACAACATCGCGCAACAAATATTCATTTCCCCTCAGGGTTGGAAAATGGTGAAAGAATCCAAAGAAGAAATTATTAAAATCATCAACTTGGCAAGTAGCCAAATCGACGAAAACGGTAATGCGTTAGATCTTTCCCAAAAGATTTTCGAAATCGCGACGCAAATCGAGAAATTACCTACAGAAATTACAAATGAGTATTTGATTAATGAATTGCAGAGGTTGTTTTAATAAATACTACTAAAGTCACCTCCCTCTGACACCTGCACTATCGCTTGGTTTTCGAAAGTAATACTTTCTCACCTCAAGGAGGGAAGATTTACGGCTCACTTCGAAAGCAATAAGTTCTTTTATTTTTTTTGCAAAACATAAGGTTTCCCTCCTAGTTTACACTGAGCATGTTGAAGTGAGGAGGGGCCCGAAAGCTTTCGGGAAAGGGAGGTGACAAATATCTCTCCAAAACCATCCATCACACTTCACTTTCTCTATCACCCAAAGCGTCACTTCGTCACTCGTAACTCAATACCCCGCTTTTTCCTTCGGATACGCATTAAATGTTCCTGATCCAGTAGCAATCAAGGTCTCCCCATCATACACCTTCACCTCCGAAACTAAGATGCGATTTCCTTTCGAAATTACTTCCGATTTCGCAACAATCTTTGCTCCCAATACCGCAGGTTTTAAATACCTTAAGGATAAATCTAAAGTCGAAACAACTTTATTATCATTTACTACCGCACTAAAACAAGCCACTCCTAAAGCGGCATCCATCAACGAAGCGATAACTCCACCATGTGCTGCGATCGGCGTAGCTAAATGTTTGTCTTCAATGGTAATATAATAATGTACTTTTCCTGCTTCGGGTATCTCACAATGCATTCCTATTAATGCACCGAAGTGATTACTTTTTGCGTATTTTTCAATTAATTCAGAGGAAAACATACCGATTACTCTTTTGTTACTGCATTTTCGTGATGAAACTGAATCCCTCTCTCCGTTAATTCGGAATATACTTTTTCATTCATCGCATAAAAAACAGGACTATGGTTATCTTTTTGAGTCCATACACGTGCATGAATTTCAAGGGAAGTAGTAGTCAACGCTCCAATACCAACAAACGGAAGTGGCTCTTGTAAAACACGCTCGTCTTCTTTAAACAAATCCAACAAGATAGACTTCACTTCCTCGAAATTTTCTCCATAAGATAAATGAAAAATTAAATCTACTCTTCTGTTTTCAGCCTTGGTTAAATTCGTAATATTTCCATTCGCGATCGGACCATTTGGTAAAATAACCACTTTATTATCTGGCGTGTATATATGCGTATTAAAAATCTGAATCTCTTTCACTACTCCTTGTGCCGTTTGAGCTAATATCGTATCTCCTACTTTAAATGGTTTAAACACTAAAATCATCACCCCTCCTGCAAAATTGGATAACGTCCCTGAAAATGCCATACCAATCGCCAAACCCGCAGCTCCTAATAACGCTACAAAGGAGGTCATTTGAATACCAAACTGGGTAATACTCGTTACAACGACCAACAATTTCAAGGCGGTAGAGGTCAAACTAGACAAAAAAGTTACCAAACTCTCATCCGTATTACTTCTTTTTAATACACGACGAATGGTTTTAGATGCAAGATTTGCCAACCAAAAACCAGCAACTAAAATTATTACAGATAGTAATAAATCAGTTCCAATTTTTAATCCCCATTTCTCAAGTTCTTCAATCGAAAAACCGAAAATCTTTTGATCTATTTCAGGCAAACCTATTTTCATCTTACATTAGTTTATGTTATACAAATTTACAAGAATTAGTTAGAAGTAGTAACTACAAATTTTAACTTTCAATTTTTAACATTCAACTCTATACTTTTCACTAATTTTACACCAATGAACTATTTCAAAGATAAAATATGCTGGATTACAGGTGCTTCTTCAGGTATTGGAGAAGAACTAGCAATTCAATTAAGTCGACTTGGTGCTATCGTAGTATTGTCCGCTCGAAATAGAGATGCTTTATTTGCTGTGAAAGCAAAATTAGAACATTCAGAAAAACACTACGTTTTACCATTAGATTTAGAAAATCAAGTTGAATTTTCTGCCCATTTTCAATCCATCTTGGATAAATATAGACGTTTTGATATATTGTTCAACAATGGAGGACTAAGCCAACGTTCGGAAGTACATGAAACATCCATGGAAGTAGATAGAAGAATCATGGAAATCAATTACTTTGGAAATATTGCATTAACAAAAACTGTCCTTCCTTTTTTAAGAAAACAGCAATCTGGACATATCGTTGTAACCTCCAGTGTCGCTGGTAAATTCGGATTCTTTCTACGTTCCGCCTACAGCGCTTCAAAACATGCATTACATGGCTATTACGAAAGTCTATTATTAGAAGAAGCTAAAAACAACATTGCCATTACCATTCTTTGTCCTGGAAAAATAAATACTCCGATTTCTATGTCTGCTCTACATGGAAATGGTGAAAAACACAATGAAATGGATCATAACCAAGCAACTGGTATGCCTGTTTCAGAATGTGTTATAAAAATTATCAAAGCGGTCTCTAACAAGAAAAAAGAAGTACTTATAGGTAACCGTGAAATTTATGCTGTGTATATCAAACGTTTCTTACCTGCACTCTTTTGGAAAATCATCAAAAACGAAAAAGCGACTTAGTTGATATTTTACACAAGTTCGTCTTTTTTTTATCGCAGAGGACACTGAGAACTATTGGACAAGTTTGATGAAATTGAGAGCCCACAGAGAAATCTAACTTCGTTAGATTAAACACACGCTACATTTTGACGCAGTCAAAAAAAACTCTGCGCCCTCAAAAACGCCTAAACGTCAAAAAAAATCTCTCCGTGTCCTCTGCGATAATATTACTCTCCCTTCCCTCCAAGTAAACTCCTCTTCCTACTATACCCAAAATACACCAACAACCCTATCACCAACCAAACCCCAAACCCTATCCAATTAGAAGCATCCAACTCTGTCATCATGTAAAAACAACTCAATAACCCTAACAATGGTATGGTTGAAAAATGGTACTTAAAAGCTAGCACACTAAACAAAACAGTCACTAATATAAATACCCATTGCGAAATTGTTACTGCATAAATTCCATACGAATAAATCATCCCGATAATGATAAGTACTACAAATGGCATCACATATTTCGAATTCAAATAAGGTGTTTTAAACGTCGATTGTGGTCCTCCTTTTCTAGTCTGCATGACTAATACGCCTCCACACACCAACACAAAGGCAAAGAGTGTACCAATACTACACAAATCGGTTACCATCTTCAAATTCATAAATAACGCTGGTATAGCAACCACAAATCCTACTACTATTGTTGCAAAACTTGGGGTTTTATACTTTGGATGAATGGTTGAAAATCGCTTGGGTAACAATCCATCACGACTCATACTCATCCAAATTCGCGGTTGCCCCATTTGAAAAACTAATAAGACACTCGCCATAGCAATAACTGCACTGACAGCGATAATCCCTGCAATCCAAGTAACATTTAATTTTTCAAACACAAATGATAATGGATCACCAACATTCAACAATTTATAATCAACCATACCGGTCAATACTAAAGCAATTAAAATATACACAACGGTACAAATTATAATCGACCACATCATCGCTTTAGGCAAATCACGCTTCGGATTTTTACATTCTTCTGCAGTCGTAGAAATGGCATCAAAACCAATATAGGCAAAGAATACAGCAGAAACTCCTTTCAATACTCCTCCTATACTTTCTGGTGCAAATGGTTTCCAATTGCGCACATCTACATAAAACGCACCGACAATCAAAACCAATAAAATAACGAACAACTTAATAAAAACCATGATATTACCCGCTGTTTTTGATTCTCTAATACCACGATATACCAACCATGTAATAAATACAATAATCCCTAACGCAGGAATATCTGCCACAAAATGAAAACCTCCAAGCTGTGGTGCTTGCATCCATGCATGATATGCTGTTTGTAAATCAATACCTAAGTTTTTGAGCAATTGACCTTTATGAAGCAATGCAATCGCTTTTTCATACCCCGAATGTGCTGACAAATAATCCATTTGAATCCAGGCAGGCACGTTCAATCCTCCACTAGCTAACAAACTGGTAAAATAATCACTCCACGAAATCGCAACGGTAATATTCCCAATCGCATATTCCATAATCAACGACCAACCAATAATCCATGCAATAATTTCTCCAAAAGCCACATACGAATACGTATACGCACTACCCGAAACAGGAACAATTGATGCAAATTCAGCATAGGCAAAGGCTGAAAAACCGCACGCTAATGCTGTAAATAAAAATAAAAAGATGACTGCTGGTCCTCCAGCATGACTTGCATTTCCGATGGTACTAAAGATCCCTGCTCCAATGATAGCTGCAATACCAAAGGATATTAAATCTTTTAAGGTTAAATGTCGCCCCAATTGCTCCCCAGATTCTTCGTCCGACTTAACTTGAAGTAAAATGTCTTCAACGTTTTTTTTTCGGAACAAGGAGCTATTTCTCATGATGTATATAAAACAAAAAAGTAGAAAATTTAGAGAATAAACGGTTTCTTTAAATTTTCTACTTCAAAAAGTGATCTAAAGACTATTGAGGGATTATCAATTGTTGACCAATCTCAATTTTATCATCTGTTAAATTATTTGCCTTACGTATTGCTTCTGGTTTTACACCATATTCAGCAGCTAAGCCATTGATTGTATTACCTGATTTAACTGTATGGCTTTTCGATTTACCAGATTTCGCTTTCTTATCTTCTTTCTTTTTATCCTCTTTTTTAGAATCCTTCTCTGTTTTTTTCTCTTCCTTCTTCTTCTCTTCTTTTTTCTCTGAAGCTTTTGCAGTTGTAGTCTCTTCCTTTGTAGTTGCTGATTCCTCTACATCTGTTTCATCAGCTGGTTCTACATCTGTTGTTTCTTCTTCTACTACTTCTACCTCTTCCTCTTCTTCCTCTTCTTCTTTTTCAGCTTTTTTAGGCTTTTCATACTCCATCAACTCTTCCAAATCTTGATGTTGATTGGTTGTATCTTTTTGGATAATTTCTCCCGCATCATCTAACACTTTATCTGTATCATCATGTGGCTGACGGAAAACAAACCAAATCAAAACAAATACAGCGATTATAATTGAACCGAATTTAATGGTCTTCTTTCTATCTATCGAAATTTTGTTGAATAAATTGATTTGCTCTTGTGTTACAGGTGACTCAGGTGTTGAAACTGTATCAACAACACGATTTTGTTGAACCGAAGAAGCTGGAATCATACGTTTTTGAATATTCCCTTCCGCAACAGCAATTAATTGTAAAGTAACATTTTCAGGAGCACTTTTTCCTTTTGCAGCATCTACTAATTCTAAGATATTTGAATTGATATTCGCATACTCTACTTTTTGATTGATCGTCTGATCATCTAATACTTTCGTTATTCCATGTGTACATACAATCAGAACATCACCTGCTGCAACATCTAATTTTGCTTGACAAACGGTTGGAGAAATACTAGGTGTATTACCTAATGCTTTCGGTAATTTTACAACTGGTTTTGAATAATCAACGTCATTCGATGGATACAACTGAACATCCAAATACCCATGATCAGTCGTTAATCTTTTTAAATTCCCCTCTGATTTTAAATAAATACGAGAATTACCAATATGAGCGTAATAAACTCCCTCCTCACGAACTAAAACGACAGCAACACTTGCGAAAATTCCTTTTAACCCTTCTTCTAAAATCGATGCACGGTAAACTTGCTCGTTGGCAAATTGAAAAGCATGGTTAATACCAATAAATACATTATCAAAAACTTCGCGCTCAAAAAAATCTAAAATACTCTGAACAGCTAAACGAGAAGCAAAACTTCCGTTAGCATCCACAGGACTACCATCCGCAACAACAAACACATGTCCGTTCTTGGTTTTCTTATCCCCTAAAGCATCCGAATTAATTGGATGTTTTAACCCTAAATCTGTTTTTGAACAATATGAAACTTTCATTCTATACTTAAATTGATACTGATTTACAGAATAATATTCCATTCAAGAAATACCTTCTGTTAAACAAGCGCTAATTTAAGAAAGAAATGCAATATATAGCAATATAAATAAGACGATATTTAACACAAAGATATGAACGATGGTAGAGTTATGTGTGTAAAAATAATTCCATCGCTGCATCCAGGTTGCATCCTCAGGAAGTTCTTCTTCAAACAAATACTCATCTTCAACTGAAACTAATTCTGGTAACTCAACTTTATTCTCTAAATTTTCAGTGAATACTAGATTACTTCGAAGTGTTGCAATCTTTTTAGATACATCAACAGTAGACACTAATTTGGTCCAGTCAAACATAAATTTCCCAGCAATAGTAACCTTATCCATCATAGATAATGCACAAAAAGCTTTCACTTTCTCACCATTTACAAAGGTACCAAGTTCTGTCTTCAAATCAGAAAGAAATACATTGCCAAGAGCATCTTGAAATAACTCTAAATGATATGCATTTATTGCCTCATGATTGATAACAACATCATTATCTGAGGCACTTCCAACGCGAATAAGCTTCACTTGTTCCATAGAATATAATTTTACAGATACAAAATTGAGGAAAATTCAACTTAAAAAACAGTTGTAAACAAGGATTTATGAGAAGGGAATTGTTGAAAACAAGCAATCAAATTACTTTTTCTCAATCTCTTTCAAACTCTCCATTTTCTTATTCGCTAAGAAACTAGTAATATCTTCAAAATGTTCTTTTACACGTTGATTACCGAATTCAAACACTTTATTCGCCAAACCATCCAAGAAATCACGATCGTGCGAAACCAAGATCAACGTTCCATCAAAATCACGCAAAGCATCTTTAATGATATCCTTTGTTTTCATATCCAAGTGATTGGTTGGCTCATCCAGTATTAACAAGTTCACTGGCTGCAACAACAACTTAATCATTGCTAAGCGGGTCTTTTCACCACCTGACAACACTTTCACTTTCTTAGTGCTTTCTTCCCCACCAAACATAAACGCACCTAGAATATCACGGATTTTCAAACGTGCATCACCTTCCGCTGCCTGATCGATCGTTTCAAAAATAGTTAAAGATTCATCCAATAAAGAAGCTTGATTTTGAGCAAAATACCCAATTTGAACATTGTGTCCTAATTCCATTGTTCCTTCAAAATCAATCTCCCCCATGATTGCTTTCACCATCGTAGATTTACCTTCTCCATTACGCCCAACAAACGCAACTTTCTCCCCGCGCTCAATCGTAATTTCTGCATTCTTAAAAACCACATGATCCCCATAGGATTTCGAAAGATCTCGTGCAGATACTGGGTAGTTTCCAGAACGCGGAGCAGGAGGGAATTTCAAACGTAAAGCAGATGTATCCACTTCATCGACTTCAATAATCTCTAATTTTTCTAACATCTTAACACGCGACTGAACCACCAAGGTTTTAGAAAATGTTCCTTTGAATCGCTCTATAAATTCTGTTTGTTCTGCAATAAACTTTTGTTGGTCGTCAAATTGTTTTTGTTGCTGTTCGCGACGATCTTTACGCAATTCTAAATACATGGAATAATTTACTTTGTAATCGTAAATTCTCCCCATCGTAACCTCAATCGTTCGTGTCGTTATGTTGTTTACAAAAGCTTTATCATGCGATATAACCACTACTGCTTTCGCACTATTTACCAAGAAATCTTCTAACCACTGAATAGACTCAATATCCATGTGATTGGTAGGCTCATCCAATAAAATTAAATCTGGTTTTTGTAATAATATTTTGGCTAGTTCAATACGCATTCTCCAACCACCACTGAATTCAGAAGTTGGTCGATTAAAATCTGAACGTAAAAATCCAATTCCTTGCAATACCTTCTCCACATCCTCATCAAAATTGATTTCTTCTATG
>CANGOA010000050.1 GCA_947455255.1 Flavobacteriia bacterium
AATTTTCTCATGCAGTAACCATACTAGATATGATATTTAATTTAGGTGAAGAAACTATGAATTATATGAAATCATTTAACAATAAATGATTAAGTATAACAAATAGAGAATTTAATCGTCTTTATTATTCACTTAAGTGTTATCAAATAATATTTGAATGTGTTAAAATAATATTTTTCATTATTTTAGCATTGTTTAGTACTTTATATTTACAATTATCTACAAGATTTATAATAATTACTTCAATGAAAAAAGATTCAATTCAATTAAAGATAGACAAATACTATACTGATAAAATTAACACATATGGTTCTTCTCATTTGGGTGTTGATTGGAATTCAAATGATTCACAGGAATTACGTTTTAAAATTCTTAGTCAAGTATTAAATGAAAAAAATAATTTTACAATTTTAGATTATGGCTGTGGTTATGGTGCATTAATACCATTTCTGGAACAAAATTTTAATTTTTCTTACATTGGATTTGATATTTCGAAAGAAATGCTAAAGAACGCTGAAGAAAATTATAAAAAATTAGAAAATATAAAATTTACAAACAACTTTGAAAATATTTCTAACGTAAATTATTCAATTGCAAGTGGTATTTTTAATGTTAAACTTGATATTAGTGAAAATGAATGGGAAAATTACATTTTTGAAACTTTGGAAAAAATCAACAAAGTTTCAAATAATGGATTCTCTTTTAATATGTTAAGTAATTATTCTGATAAAGAATTCATGAAAGATTATTTATATTATGCTGATCCATTAAAAATATTTGATTATTGTAAAAAAAGGTTTTCCAAAAATGTTGCCCTTTTACATGATTATAATTTGTATGAATTTTCAATTATAGTGCGAAAAAATGAATAAAATAATAATTTTTGGAACTGGAGATATTGCTCAATTAGCAAATTATTACTTCACTATTGATAGTGAATATGAAGTAGTTGGTTTTTGTGTGGATGAAGATTATATATTCTCAAATGAATTTGAAAATAAACCTCTAGTTTCTTTTGAAAAAGTAAAAGAATTTTATCCTCCAGAAGAATATCAAATGTTTATAGCTTTGAGTTATGCACAAATGAATAAACTTCGAGAAGAAAAGTATATACAAGCTAAAAATAAAGGATATTATTTAGTAAATTACATAAGTTCGAAATGTAGTTTTTTAACTCAGTTTGAAATAGGTGATAATTGTTTTATTCTAGAAGATAATACAATTCAACCTTTTGTAAAACTGGGTTCAAATATTACATTATGGAGCGGAAATCATATAGGACATCACTCAAATGTAAAAGATAACGTTTTTATTAGTTCACATGTTGTAATTTCTGGACATTGTACGATAGAAGAAAATTCATTTTTAGGTGTAAATTCTACAATTGGTCATAATGTTACAATTGCTGCTGATTCTTTAATTGGTGCAGGTTCAATAATTACCAAAAACACCTTAAAAGAAGGTGTTTACCTTCCTCCAAAAAGCATAATGATTGATCGAAAAAGTTCTACAATTAATCTATAATATTATATGTTTATTTCAATAGTCAGTCCAGTATATCAGGCTGAGAAAATTATTCCAGAATTGTGCTCAAGAATTACTGAGGAAATTTCTCAAATTACTGATGATTTTGAAATCATCTTAGTTGAAGATGGAAGTTTGGATAATAGTTGGATCGAAATTGTAAAACAACTTGAAATAAACAAGTCAATAATTGGTATAAAGCTTAGTAGAAATTTTGGTCAACACAATGCAATTAGTGCCGGTTTAAAAAAATCAAAAGGCGAAATTGTTATAGTTTTGGATTGCGATTTACAAGACAATCCTAGTTATTTTAAAAGTTTAATAGCTAAACATTTAGAAGGAGCTGAAATAGTCTATACTGTGAAAAATAAAAGACAGTACTCGCTAATAAAAAATTTTAGTGCAATTCTATTTAATACATTGTATAATTATTTGATTGACAATAAAGATTGGAAACATTCTAAAAATATTGGATCGTATACTTTATTGTCTAGAAAAGTAGTTGATGCTTTTAATCAAGTAAATGATACTCATCGCCATTACTTAATGATACTAAGATGGTTAGGGTTTAAAAGTGATTTTTTATATATTGAACAGGAAAAAAGATTTGAAGGTAAAAGTAGTTATACATTCAGTAAATTAATCCAACATGCAATAAGTGGAATAACATCTCAATCTGATAAATTATTAAGAATCAGTATTAGTATTGGATTATTATTGACTTTTTTCTCTTTTATAGCAATTTTGATAGTTATAATACTCTATTTTCACCATGGTTTTTTAAGTGGTTGGACAAGTTTATTTGTTCTTATCTTATTTTCTACAGGCATGATATTAACAAGTATTGGAATCGCAGGAGTATATATAGGAAAAATTTTTGATCAAGTTAAAAACAGACCTTTATACTTAATCAGTGAAGAAATAGAAAGTGATAAAAATCATTAGTTTTTAAGATTGATGTCAATTTATCGATTAAAAAAAAACGATTACTTTGTTGTCATATGTGAAGAGGATTTTTATTCATTTATTATTAAAAATAATGAGATAATAAAGGAATGTTATGCAATGGTTAAAAAAAGGATTGATATTTAAAGCTGAAAATGAGAACGAATATCTTCGTTCGCATGCTGCAAACCCATTTGCAGTAAAACTATCAAACGATATTTTCAGAGTTTATTTTAGTGGTAGAAATTTAGAGAATAAATCTTCAGTTGGTTATTTTGATTTTGATATAATAAAGACTTTAACGGTAAATGTTGCTTCAAATCCATTAGTAATATTCGGTTCAGAACAATCTTTTTACAAAGACGGAATAAGCATTGGAAATTTATATGAAAATAACGGGAGAAAATATTTTTTATTCATGGGTTGGAATATTCCAACAAATGCACATTGGAGAGGTGATATTGGTCAATTAGAATTAATAGACTTTGATAAAATGCAAGTCACTTCAGAAACTCCTTTTATGGGGACTTCTGAAGAAGACCCAATTAGTTTGTCTTATCCTTTTGTTATGTTTGTCGAAGACACATATAAAATGTGGTATGGCTCGACTATCAACTGGACTTCAGAGAATGGTGAGATGATTCATGTAATTAAATATGCGACCTCTAAAAATGGAATTGATTGGCAAAAGAAAGGTGTTTGTATTCCTTATAAATTGGGAGTTGCTCAAGCTTTTTCTCGGCCAACAGTAATATTGTTGAATGATGTTTACCATATGTGGTACTCCTATAGAAGTGGTGATGGAACAAAATATCGAATAGGGTATTCTTATAGTTTTGATGGTGAAACTTGGATAGCTAGAAACGATAAGGCTGGTATTACTGTCTCAGATAATCTAGATGAAAATAATATGGTTTGTTATCCGCATGTAATCATACATGAAGAACAATTGTATATGTTCTATAATGGGAATGATTATGGTAAAAATGGAGTTTTGATGGCTTCAATGCCTATTAAAGATTTTATAAATAGTTTCAATTCAATAGTTAACAATTTAAAATAAATTAGTATGGAAAATATAGATTTCAAGAAACATCTTTATGAATTAAATACATTAGGGTTTACAATTGTAAAAAAAATGATAGACCCAAGTAAAGTTAATGATATAAAAAAATTGATTGATGAATCTTTAGAAATAGATCAAAAAAAATATGGTCATTACGAAGGAAAAAGCAAAAATTTAATAATTGATTTGGTTTCAACGAATAAAAAATTTGTTGAATTATTAGATAACGACATTTATTTTAGAATGTGTGAAGAAGTTTTAGGTGCTGGTAGTATTTTATATAGCTATACTTCAACAATATTAAGAAGTAAATCGGAAGATTTCGTTCAAAATATTCATATTGATTCCTATAAATTTATTCCAAATTATCACTTAGGATTACTATGTACTATTGCATTAGATGACTTTACTGAAGAAAATGGAGGAACATTATATCTACCAGGCTCTCAAAATTTATTTGAAAAACCATCCGATGAAACGTTTAATAAATACTCTATGATTACGTCTAGAAAAGTAGGAGATGTTTTGTTTTTTAACCCTCGTGTTTGGCACAAAGCTGGCTATAATAATACGGATAAAACTAGGTATGCAATTACTGCGTATGTGACAAGACCTTTTATCAAACAAAGATTTGATTTCCCTAAAATGATTGATAAATCTTATCTTAATGGACTAAGTCCACGTATTGTAAATTTATTAGGTGTTAACGCTTGTCCTCCTGAAAGTGTAGATAAATATTATACACCTAGAGAAGAGAGAATAGATGATAGCTATTAACCATTAAAAATATTTCAACTATTATAAATTATGTCAAAAATTAACGCAGAAACTCAATTAACTAGAAAAATTAATTGAGTTTCTATTTTAGAATTTTATCAATAATATATCTTGGTCGTTGTTTTACTTCTTGATATATTTTACCAATATATTCTCCTATAATACCTAAACAAATCATATTTATACCAGAAAATATTAAGTTTACCAATAGACTGGAAGCCCATCCTTTTACAGACTCGCCAGTAAACGCAGCAATTGCAACCCAAATACCAAAGGAAATTGATATTAAAAACATAATTATACCTATGTAAAATATAAATCTCAAGGGAGCAGTAGAGAATGAAGTAATTCCATTCCAAGCAAAACTTAACATTTTACGAAGTGGGTATTTCGTCTCGCCAGCAACTCGTATTTTACGTTGATAATAAACATTTGTAGAATTGAAGCCAATAATAGGGAAAATACCTCTTAAAAATAAAGATACTTCTTTGAATTTTACTAGCTCTTCAATTACCCTCGAATCTATAAACCTAAAATCTGCATGATTGTAAACTGATTTTACTTTCATTAATTGCATTAATTTATAAAATCCTTGAGCCGTAATACGCTTAAAATAAGAATCTAATTCACGATTATCTCTAACTCCATACACAATCATTGACCCATTCTCGTGAGCATCTATCATGTCTTCAAAAACGTTTATATCATCCTGCAAATCAGCATCAATTGTAATCAAACAATCAGCATGATCTTTCATAATCATCATACCTGCATAAATTGCATTTTGATGACCAAAGTTAGTTGCTAACTTTATACCAGTGAAATGATTTTTTGTAGAAAGATCTTCGATAATTTTCCAAGTTGTATCCCTACTTCCATCGTCCACAAAACAAATTAAACTTTCGTTGGAAATTTTATTTTTATTAATTAATTCAGTGATTTTTTGTTCAAGTAATTTAGCGCTAAACTCTAGAATCTCTTCTTCATTATAACAAGGAAGTACAATAGCCAATTTTATAAGTTTATTTACTTCACTCATTTTAATTGAAATTTATTTTAAACTTCAAAGTTAAGATGTTTTTTTATTTTTTTTCTAAAAACAAGTTAACTTTATACCATTATATTATGACATATGTTTTCTTTATTCTCAATCTTTATAATTTATTCAAAGTTTTTAGCAATAATATTATTTTTCTATCTTATTGGAAAGCTAATTTTTTCATTTTATAAAAAAAAGTCATTACGCGAAACCGAGACTTCGATATCTATTTTTACTGGCATATTAATTTCACTGCTTTTTTATTCTATATTTAAAACGCATGGAAAAACACTGATGTTACTTTTACTTCCAAGTATTGGTGGTCTTATATATATAAATAGAATAAATTTCACTTATTTTAGTTGGGAGAAAATTAATTTTAAAAAACAAATTCTTCCAATTCTTTTTATTTCTACCCTATTATTTGTATATCATTTGTATTTCTATGTTGATTTCAGTTCTTTTAATTATAAATTATTATTTGCGGACAATTATTTTTATGCAAATGTCACAAATGTATTAAGTGATTTTGGTGTAGAAAACATTGACTACACATTAAATCGTCAATTACCTCAATTTCAACATGAATTATTACCTTACAGGTATTCGGATATGTGGTTAAATGCGATTATAATGAAATTTATTGACCTTTCAGACATAGGAGCATATTATTTAGTTACTGTACCAGTCCTCATATCAGTTGTTGCCTTATTTTTATTTGAACTAATTGGATCTAGGATTCAAAATTTTGTTTATAAATCAGGAATAGTTTTTGTTTTATTGTTTCTTTCGATAGCCTTTTTACCCTATTTAAACCCTGGAAATAAATTAAATTATATAGCAGAAACTTCACTAATGGGCGTTTTTCAACAAAAGTTAGCAATGGGTGCTATTTGTTTTATATTAGTTTATTATTATTGGAATAGAAACCGTATGATTTCAATGTTCATTTTCTCATCAATTCCAATTTTATATGTGTCATTTTTACCTTCAGTATGGGGAGGAATGATTCTTTATTCCTGTTTCCAAATTGTTAGAAATCGTAAAAATTTTAAGCTAATAAAATATTACTTAATTACAATAATCTATGTCGTTAGTTTATTTACTGCTTTCTATCTTTTTTATTATTTTAATGGAAAGTATTATTTTAAAACGAATAAAACATCAATCCTTGAAAATCCAATTATTTCAAGGCTACCAAAAGAATTTTTTGAAGGAGATATACTTAATAATTACAAATTAATTCTTTCAAATTTTTTCTATTTTAGCATACCTTCTATTTTTCACTTTTTAAAAGGCTCATTAAGTAATTTACTAATTGGAGCATTCTTTTATATTCCTTTTATTTTGTTGTTATTTGATAAATTAAAAAAATATAAATCAAATCTTTTCTTCTTTGGGATTTGTCTACTAGTTGGTTTGTTATCAGTTGTTTTGAAAGAAGGTGATTTTAATAATTATCAATTTTTTACCAATTTTTTAATGTTTTTTAGTTTGATATTAACAGTTGTATTTATTGAAAATTTACAAGTGCTAAGATTAAAAAAATATGTGTTTCTAGGAATTGTTATTTTATGTTGTATGTTTCCTACGATGACTAATAAGGCCACTATAGGTAAAGTATATGTAGACCAAAATTTTTGTCAAGAAGTATTGCATGAAATTCGGGATGAGAAACAAGTAGAAATAATTTGTTTAGTTTCCAAAGATAGTTTCGAGAAAACATTTTACGATTGGTATGCTGCCAATAAGTATTTGTATATAAAACAATTGACGAGTATTTTGGTCTCGTTTTCTATAGGTAATCCAGAAGCTTTAGATGTTAAAAATGAAATTCATAAAAAGGATTATACCTATGATTGGGTACCTGTAAAATGTTGGCGTGATAAAACAAATAAAAATGAATTATTGGAATTTATGAGGATTCATAAAAATAAATATCTGTTAGTGTATCCAGGTGTTTTATTACCTAATTGGTTAGTGAAAAATACACACACGATAATTAAAAGTAAAGAAGGATATATTTTTGTTTCTGTTAATTTTAATAAAAAGTAACTTTCTATATACATTTAGTCTTCTTTTTATTAATTGTTTATGCAATTAATATGCTAGAGTTTTAATTTGAATAATACGTTTCCTGTTTTTGAATCGATTGCTATGGTATCTATTTTATTTTCTAATAATTTTGGAAGTTTTCTCGAAGAGAATGAAGATATATATAGAATTTTATTTTGCTTTAAAAAATTTAATAGGGTTTGTTCATCAGAAACGACCAATTTATTAAGTGTAGCATAATTCATATAGTGATTTCGATATGCGTTTATTTTACTAGTATCAGTGGTGAAATCTAAAGAAAAGATATTTAAATAATCGTTAGGGATTAAAAATTCATTTCCCATATCAGTATACCATAACATTGGGTCTAGCAGTGTGATATTTTTTGGATGAATGTAATATCCAATCGAAGGGTTTTTGGAGGTTTTTAGTTCTTTAAGAACTTTACCTACATAATTATAGGTGTAGATTTTTGATAGTTGAATTTCTCTTCGAGTTTGAGTATGAAAAATGGTTGATTGTAAATTGATAACAGAAATTGTAATCATCACTATTATTAAGATCAAGTTGTTTTTTTGTAGGTAAAGTAATTCTATGAAAAGTAGTATGAGTCCTATGTTGTATAATGGAAATAAGTAACTCAAAAATTGAGCGCTATCGAAGCCTTGGAATAGAATACGTGTGGATAAACTTGCAGCTAAAATAAACACCCCAAAAACGACTAATTGAGATTTTAATAGTTTGCGTTTTTTGATAATAAAAATGTACAATGGAAATAGTAATATAAACCAAATCGAAGGGTAAAGAATTCGTAGAATTACTCTTGACAGTTCGCCTTTATAATTTAAATATTCACCAAATCGATGTATTTCTAATCCTTTTTCGTTGTTTGAAGATGAAAAAACAAGGTAAAATAATAAGATGGAAATTAATGTAATAAATGGAACAAAAAACGCTTTAAATACTAATTTGGGTTGGTCTGAAATAAAGAATTGATAGATTGAATACAAGATTAACCCTCCGAAAATTGCTGGGTATGTGCCTATATTTACAATGCAAATTATAGTTAAAATTAAATACGCATATCTCAACTTATTCGCTCTAAATAAAAAGATGAAAAGTAAAAACAATACATAGTCAATCAAATGTTTTTGACCATGATAACTAAAAGGAAGGGTATTGAAAAAATACCCTGAATTTTCAAAAATAACAGTGTTGCTACTTAATATTCTTCCTTCTTCAAAAATAGTTTTTAAGATTTCAAGACTTAAAGGTCCTGCAAATAAAAGTAATATTGAAAGGATAACTTTAAAATGAATAGCAAAGGAAAGTTTTTGAAATAATTTTAATATCCCAAGAAAATAAATAGAAAGTAATAAGGGATAAGTTATGAATAACAAACTATACCCTAGTTTTATGTTAGGTAAAATTGAGTAATAGAAAATGTTAATCCATAAGTCAAAATAGTGATACGGTGATGAACCTTGATATTGTTTAATGTTTAAATTATTTAAAGCGCCGTAATGGTTTTCAAATCCTTCACTCAATCCGTAACAGATTTCGGTGTAATTATTTACATCAATCGGTAGTAAGACAGGGGTATGAAAGCCACCATAAAAAAGTAATTGAAGCGTTAGTACTAATAGTACACTCAAATTTAATTTTAACAGGTGTTTAAATGATATTAATTCGCTTAATTTAATTGAATTTACACAAAAGACGTTCGATTTTAATCCCAAATAGAGTAGTGGGATCAGCATGAGTGAATTTATCGTTTTGAAATGAGTAAGTGTGATTGAGGTCAAAAATCCGATAAGTAAAACACCCATTACTAACCCGAAGAAAGAAACGGATAACTGACTTTTGAATTTATAATTTGTAAATTTTTTGAGTGAAAAAACACCTAAAAATAGCGTGAAATTAAATGCAATGATAAAGTAGAGAAAATATATCATATTTTTTATAAAAACATAAGAAGAATTAGAGTTCTAGAAGAATTCCATTTTTTTTCAAAAGTAATAAAAGTAAGATTAAATATTTGTATTTTTGTGAATTAGATTTACACGAAATTTCTTTTTAAATTTCAGAGATTTTTAATAGTAGATTTGTTACACAAAACACAGTGAAAATGGTAAAAGTAGGAGTAATCGGTTATGGTTATTGGGGACCAAATTTAGTTCGTAATTTCATAAATCAAAAATTAGGTACCCTTGTAGCAGTGGCTGAGTCGAATAGTCAAAGACATCAAGCCATCAAAAATCAACAGCCTACAATTACATTGTTTACGGATGCAAATGATTTAATTTTATCACCAGATATTGATGCAGTCGTAATAGCGACACCCGTGTTTACCCACTATAAATTTGCGAAATTAGCATTAGAACAAGGTAAACATGTGTTATTAGAGAAACCAATGACATCTACAGTTGCTGAATCTCTAGAGCTTATTAATCTTGCCGAAAAAAAGAATTTAACATTGATGGTTGATCACACCTTTTTATACACAGGTGCAGTGGATCGTATCAAAAAGTTTGTAGATGATGGTGAAATTGGAAATTTACAATATTTTGATTCAACTCGTATTAATCTTGGCTTATTTCAGCCTGATATTAATGTTTTGTGGGATTTAGCTCCACATGATATCTCAATTTTAAATTATATCACTGAAAACAAGCCTTATAGTGTAAATGCTACTGGTGTATCACATACTAATAATGATATTGAGAATGTAGCGTATATGACAATCAATTATGAAAGTAATTTTATTGCGCATTTTAATTGTTCTTGGACTTCGCCAGTTAAGGTTCGTTCCACATTGATAGGTGGTGACAAAAAGATTATACATTATAATGACTTAGAGCCATCTGAAAAAGTTAGGTTGTACGACACAGGATACGAACATAAAACTATGCAGGATAGAAATAGCATCTTGGTTGATTACCGTGTTGGAGATGTTTATATCCCAAAATTATCTAACCAGGAAGCTTTATTTGGAGTTGCGAATGACTTTTTAACTTCAATAATCAATGCTTCTCAACCTCGTGCAAATGCTACATTGGGTATGGAGGTTGTTAAAATCTTAGAAGCTTCTCAAGAGTCGATTAAAAATAATGGTAAAGAAGTAAAAATATAATGGAACAAACTACGTTGTCAACAGACAGAAAATCATTGAATAATGTTTTATTAGGTCAAAATGTTCGCATTTTTGATTTTGTAAATGCTTACGGTTGTTCAATTGATGATAATTCTAAAGTAGGTGCTTTTGTTGAAATACAAAAAGGATCCACAATAGGAAAAAATTGTAAAATTTCAAGTCATACATTTATTTGTGAAGGAGTTCATATTAAAGACAATTGTTTTATCGGACATGGAGTAATGTTTACGAACGATTTATTTCCACGAGCTACAAACCCAGATGGGTCACAACAAACAGATGAAGATTGGAATTTAATTGAAACGCAAATTGAAAAAGGAGCATCTATAGGAAGCAATGCTACGATTTTATGTGGAGTTACGATTGGTGAAAATGCATTAGTTGGCGCTGGCGCTGTTGTTACAAAAGATGTTCCTGCAAATACGATTGTTGCAGGAAATCCTGCAAGAATTATTAAAAAAATATAATTATGGAGACAATTTCCTGTTTGAATTTATCAATTCAACACGCTAAAATAAAAGAAGAAATTTTCGCTGCATTTGAGAAAGTGTATGAAAAAACTGCGTTTTCTGGAGGACCTTTTGTCGAGGAATTCGAAAATAAGTTTGCATCATTTATTGGTTCAAAACACGCAGTTGGCGTAAGTAACGGAACCGTTTCTTTACACTTAGCTATGTTGGCTTTGGGGATTGGTCCAGGTGATGAGGTAATTATTCCAGCAAACACTTTTATTGCAACAGCTTGGGGAGTATCTCATGCAGGTGCAACTCCTGTTTTTGTTGATTGTGATGCTGCAACATGGGAAATTGATCCAAGTAAAATTGAAACAGCAATTACTTCTAAAACAAAAGCCGTAATTGGTGTTCATTTATATGGACAACCATTTGATGTAGATGCTGTAAAGTCAATTTGTGATAAGCATAATTTATTTTTAGTAGAAGACGCAGCTCAAGCTCAAGGTGCCAGATATAATGGTGTTACAGTTGGTGTTTTTGGAGAAATGGCTTGTTATAGTTTTTATCCAGGTAAAAATCTAGGTGCTTGTGGTGAAGCAGGAGGTTTAACAACGAACAATGGGAAATATTTAAAACATATTCAATCGTTGAGAAATCATGGTTCAGTTGAACGATATTATCATGATGAAATTGGCTACAACTACCGTATGGGCGGTTTGGAAGGAGCTTCTTTAACCGTTAAATTAAATTATTTAGAGGGTTGGAATAATCGTAGAAGAGAAATAGCTTCTCGTTATCAAAAGGAAATAGCGAACGCTAAAATTACGATGCAAGCTAAACCGAGTTATTCTGATGGTATTTATCACATTTTTGTTGTAACAGTAGAAAATAAAGAGGCTTTCGTAAAACATTTATCGGATCACAACATAAATGCAGCATACCATTATCCTGTACCTTGTCATCTTCAAAAAGCGTATGCTCATTTGGACTATAAAAAAGGAGATTTTCCACATTCTGAATATTTAGCTTCACATTGTGTGAGTTTACCTATGTATCCTGAAATGACGGATGAGCAAGTTGAACATGTAGTTAATGTATTAAACAAGTTTTGATAATGCTTTTAAATAAACTTAAAAAGCAAGTAAAAAGATTAAAGCTTAACTTAAAAGATAAAGTAGTTTTAACTGAGGCTGCAAGTGGAGCATATGTTGTAACCCCGATTATTGCAGCGCTTGCAGGTGCAAAAGTATATGCATTTACGAAAGATACTCGCTATGGTACTGCTGAAGAAATTATTTTAAATACAAAAAAAATAATTGAAGCTTATAAGGATGAAGAATTAGACGTGACCTTTATTGAAGAGTTAACTCCTGAAATAATTGCGAGTGCAGATATCATAACAAATTCGGGACATTTACGTCCTTTGGATGAACACAAATTGAAATATGCAAAAGACGGTGTTGTTATTCCTTTGATGTATGAAGCATGGGAATGGAGAGAAGCTGATTTGGATATTAATTTTGTCAAATCTAAAAACATTAGAATTGGTGCCACAAATGAAAGACACAAATCTGTTGATGTCTTTAATTATCTAGGAGACATGGCTATCAAACAAATTTTTGACGCTGGATTTTGTCCCTACAACAACAATTTTATATTAATTTGCAATAATGACTTTGGTCCTTTTATTGCCAAAACAGTTTCAAAAGTTTGTTCAAATCTAGCCGTTATTGATAAAGACGAAAACAAAGAAAAATATGATTTAAATGGAATAGATTGGATTGGAGGATTTCCTTCAATTGACATTCCTGAAAAATATAAAAATTCAGAAGCAATAATTTTTACAGCCTATCCTTTCGATCAAGATTGGATTGGTGGTAACGGAGTTATTGATGCAGACTCCTTGGTTAAACAGGTACAAAACCCTACTATTTTACGATACTGTGGAGATATTAATGAAGCCAATTTAACAAGTAAGAATATAAACTTTTACCCAAAACATGTAAAAAGTGGTCATATGGGTATTTTACCATCTGAAATTGGTTTTGATCCGATCATTCGATTACAATCTGGAGGCTTAAAAGTTGGAGAATTATTATTAAATCAAGAGGAGTTTTTAGATTCTGAACGATTAGTTGATAAAATTGATATCTAGGAATTGATGAAATTAAGTTACATAGCAGAAAAATTTTCAAAAGAATTATTTAAAGAAGGCGAATTCGATAATTTGGGTTTATTGTCACATACTGTAGGTAAACTGTTAGTGTGTTATTATGATTCATCCTATTTAAATGATTTAACAAAAAACAACCATATTTCTTGTATTATAACAACGAAAGAACTAGCCGCGAATTTTAAGGATTCCGTTTTTGGAGTAGTTGTCTGTGATAGTCCTCTTGAATTGTTTTATGAGATTCACCATTTTTTATTGGCTGAAACGAACTTCTATCGAACAGACTTTGATACAATCATAGCTTCAAGTGCAAAAATACATCCAAATGCATTTGTATCTGAGAAAAATGTAGTCGTGGGTGAAAATACATTAATAGAGCCAAACGCAACAATTCATGCAAATACTTTTATTGGTGATAATGTAATTATTAGATCTGGTACGGTAATATCAGGAGAAGGGTTTGAGCACAAAAAAATTAATGGTCGTTGGGTGGCTATTAGACATGCTGGAGGTGTAGAAATACAAAATGATGTTGAGATACAGTCTAATTGTGCGATTTCTAAAAGTGTATTTAAAACAAATACGGTAATAGGTGAAAATACAAAGTTAGATAATATAGTGCATGTTGCACACAACGTGACGATTGGCAAAAGTTGCCGACTGGCTGCATGTGCCATGGTTGCTGGATCAGTATCGATAGGAGATCATGTTTGGATCGGTCCAAATGCATCTATAAGCAGTGAGATTATTATTGAAGATAACGCTCAAATTTCGATTGGTGCTGTAGTAACAAGAAATGTGATGAAAAATCAAAAAGTATCAGGAAATTTTGCGATAGAACATTCAAAATTCTTAACTTTTTTAAAAAATATTCGATAAATAATGACAAATATTTCGTTGATAATACCTTTTTATAATGAGATTGAAAACGGCACTTTTTTGTTTACAGAATTAAAGTCATTCATAGAAAGGAATCGAGCTTTAAAATTTGAGGTTATATTAATTGATGATGGATCTGAAGATCAGTCATTCGAGTTCTTTAGCGATCAATTTAATACATTTCCTGGGATAGTGAAAATAATTAAATTATCCAAAAATTTTGGTTCTCACAGCGCTGTTCGAGCTGGATTAATTCATGCAAATTCTGAATATTGTGTTTTCGTTTCGGCAGATTTACAAGATCCATTAAATTTAGTTATTGATTTATACAATGAGGCAAAAAAAGGTTTTGAAATTGTTTTTGCTTCTAGAAATAATTTACCTACTACTTTTTTTGAAAGAATATTTTCAAGTTTATATTCTTATTTAATGAAAAAATATGTAAACAAATCCTATCCTAAATTAGGATTTGATACAGTTTTATTTAGTTCAAAAATCAAGGGAAATTTGAACTTGAATATCGAAGCTAATTCATCCATTCAATTACAAATTTTAAATTTAGGTTTTAAAATGTCATTTATTTCCTATCAAAAGAATATTAGAAAAAATGGCAAATCTAAATGGTCAACAGCTAAAAAGATTAAATTATTTATTGACTCATTTGTAGCTTTTTCATATGTTCCAATAAGATTTGTAACTATTTTGGGTATTTTTTTATTTTTAACAGGAGTAATTTTTACTTGCATATTGTTTTTTAGAAAGTTAATTTTGAATGATTTAGTGAGCGGTTGGACTATGTTAATATCAATTTTGTGTATTGGTTTTGGTGTGACAAATATATCTTTAGGTATCATTGCTGAGTATTTGTGGAGGACTTTTGATGCATCAAGAAATAGACCAGTTTTTATTATAGATGAAATAACAGAATTTAATAATTAATTATTATGAATAAAATTTTCAATTCAAAGATTTTAGTTACAGGAGGTGCAGGATTTATAGGGTCTTATGTTGTTGAATATTTACTAGAACATTCTCCAAAGTCAATACTAATATTAGATAATTTAGTAAGGGGTAGCCATGAGAACATGAAGAATTTTAAGGATTCTTCCATTGTTACTTTTGTTCAGGGAGATATGAGAGACACTACATTGTTAGAGAAGTGTATTGAAGGATGTGATTATGTTTTCCATATGGCTGCATTACGTATAAATTCTTGCGCTGCAAATCCTTCAGAAGGGTTTGATGTGATGTTAAAAAGCACTTTTAATGTTGCTGAATTGTGTGTTAAACATAAAATTAAAAAAGTAATCTATAGTTCAAGTGCTTCTGTTTATGGTTTAGCTCAACATTTCCCTACTCCGGAAACCGATAACCCATATGATAATCAGACTTTTTATGGAGCAGCGAAATTATTTGGAGAACAATTGTTCCGTAGTTTTAAATTTATGTATGGTTTGGATTATGTTGCCCTAAGGTATTTTAATGCATATGGTCCTCGTATGGATACAGATGGTAAATATACTGAAGTTATGATTAAATGGCTTGATTGTATTCGTGATTCAAGAAGTCCTTTGATTTATGGTGATGGATCAACTACGATGGACTTTGTTTACGTAAAAGATATAGCTAAATCTAACGTGGCAGCATTATTATCAGATGCAACAGATGAGGCATTTAACATCGGGAATTGCGAGGAAACAAGTTTAAAAGAGTTGTTAGATGTTTTGTTAAAAGTAAATAATTCTAGTTTACTTCCAGAACATAGAGAAGAAAATAGTATTAATCCTGTTTCAAGAAGATTAGCTGATATTGATAAAGCTAAAAACTTGTTGAATTTTACACCTACAATTAGTTTAGAGCAGGGTATGAAAGAATTAAGTGAGTGGTATTTTGAAAAACAAAAAAAATGATTCCAATAGCTAAGCCATATTTAACACAGGAAGAAGCTCAGGCAGCTTATGATACAATATTAACTGGTTGGATCACACAGGGACCAAGGGTAGTTGAATTTGAGGAAAAATTCGCTCAATATACTGGAGCAAATCATGCCGTAGCAGTATCAAATTGTACAACTGCATTACATTTATCGATGATTGTTGCAGGTGTCAAAGAAGGTGATGAAGTAATTTGTCCATCTATGAGTTATATTGCAACAGCAAATAGTATTAAATATGTTGGTGCTACACCTGTATTTGCAGAAGTAGGATTTGATTATAATATTGATATTGAAGATGTCAAAAGAAAAATTACGTCCAAAACAAAGGCAATTTTAATTGTTCATCAAATAGGTTTGCCGGCTGATATTGATGCATTTTCTTCGCTTTGTAAAACACATAATTTAATATTAATTGAAGATGCTGCGTGTGCAATTGGATCTACCTACAAAGGAAAAAAAATTGGTTCTCATTCTGATTTGGTGTGTTTTTCATTCCATCCACGTAAGGTAATTTCAACAGGCGATGGGGGAATGATTACAACTACAAATGAAGCTTTCGCAAACAGAATGAAATTGTTGCGTCAACATGGTATGAGTGTAAATGATCGTGTACGACATAATTCAAAAAGTGTAATTTTTGAAGATCATTTGGAGGTTGGTTATAATTATAGAATGACTGATATTCAAGCTTCTGTTGGAATAAAACAATTGGAAAAATTAGATTGGATTGTTGAAGAAAGAAGAAAAATAGCCGCTAAATATTTTGAAGGATTTAAAGATATTCCTGGTATCGTTTTACCTTTTGAAAATGAAGATAAAACAACAAATTTTCAATCTTTCTCAATTTATTTAACGGATGAATGTACATTGGATCGCAATGAAATTATGCAAGAGTTATTAGATAAAGGTGTTGCATCACGTAGAGGTATCATGACTACTCATCGAGAAACAGCATACAATAATGGAAGTTATCATCTACCAGTATCTGAAAAAATGGCTGATAGAAGTATCATTATCCCATTATATGTTCCAATGTCAAATGAAGTAGTAGAAAAGGTAATCAATGAAATAAAATCGATACTATTACATAATTAAAATGGTTGATTATTTCGTTTACCTATTGATTTTACTTGCGTTTTTGAATGGTATATTTCTACTTGGATTTTTTACCGTTAAATATTTTTTTCCGTTAGTATTGAATGAATTACCTCATACGGACAAAAAAAATGTGAGTGTATTTTTTGGTTTCGGATTAACTGTTTTTTTAATTGTAACTGCAGTGTTCTTTTCTCATGGAAGGACTTTATTTATAATTCCGATAATTTCTGGGGTTGTATATTTTTATTTTTACAATAAATTTAAATATATCAAAAGAAGTAATATTAAACTAGTAAACTGTTTAAAAATAAGTGATTTACTAGTTTGGAATTTGGTTTTTTTGATAGTTTTCTCCTATTTTTTTTTAGTTTTTAAATTAGATGTAAACGTTCCTTTCTACGATTATTTATACTTATCCAAATTAGCTACAGGACTTTCCAATGAAGGGAATGCTAACTTGTTTTCGATCTATTATTTTTGGAATCCTTCCCATCAATATATGTTGTATCATTACACAGATTTATGGATTTTATCTTTTTTGAATTTTCTCACAAAACTATCTGAGGTTAAATTATTGATTTATGTAATATATCCTGGATTGACCTCAATTGCACTTTTAATTACATCAGATATTTTATTAATTTATATTAAAAAATACGTATTAATAGGTGCATTTGCCATACTTTTTGGACTTAAATTATTTTTTCCAACAGAAGGCGAATTTATTTCTTTGAGTCACATGTATCGTGGTATACCGTTTTTAACGTTTTACAAGTTAATGCCTATCTATATTTACATCCTTTTATTTTGCTTCTTTTATCTGCAAAAATTCATGAAAACGGCTTATTTATTTCTTTCATTTGTACCTATTGTTTATCCAACAACCGTTCCCTCGATCGCTTTTTTTGCAGCAAGTTTATTTCTATTAATGATATTATCATATAAAAAAACTAAGACAATTGATAAATCTAAATTATTAGGTATAATTTTTATAAGTATACCAATTATAGGTATTCTGTTATTTCAAAAAATATTTGATTCTGTTCAAACCTCACCAATTGTTTTTCACTTTTATTCAATTAAAACCTATGTTGTTTTTTTATATGAATTAATTTTTAAAATCTTTTTCGAGCATTTTATAGTTCTAATATTGGCTTTAGGTTTCATAATTTATAAAGTATACAAACGCGAAAAAATAATTTTTAATGAATTGATACTTTTATGTGTTACTGGTATTATAGGGAGTTATCTATTTGTTTATTCACAATCACCATTTCCAGACAATAACCAAATTGTAAGTAATATATCACCTGTACTTGTAATTGTTTTATTTATCTATTTTTTAAAATTTTTAAAAGAAAAACACATTTATAGTATTCTTGTTTGTTCTACAATTTTTGGTCTTTATAACATCTCATTTGGAATTAAACCTGATTATAAAAGATTTGTTAATCCTGTAAATCAATATTCAAATTCATTCATTCAAAAGTCATATCAAATATTACAAGAGAATAATGAAGGAAATAGAAGTGTTACAGTAGGTATAACACCTTTCTGTTGGTATTTTAATAAAGATAATAGTTTTCATTTTGTCAGTATGCATCCTGAAATTAAACCTCCTATAGATATTACCGTACTGTTTAAAGGAGATCTTTCAACTTATTCTAAAACCTATCATAATGAAGAGTATCCTCCATATAAATATTTTAAAAATTCAAAATTAACTACAGAAAATATATATAAATATTTAAAATTAAACAACGTTAATTTTTTACTAGTTGACAGTATTCAATTGATACCTGAGGGTTTAAAGAAAAAAATGACTTGTAAATTATATAATTCCAAATTGAAAAGTGGAATATATCAATTGAATTAAGATTTCTTTTTACAAATAAAAAACACAGAACTACTTATACCTTTTAATGTTTTTTTCGGAAACCACTGAATAAAATCAGGATAAGGGTATAAGCAGGGAGTTAATGTGTCAATAATTTCCAATTCAGAATTAATCACTTTTCTCCATCTTTTTATACGATAAGCATGTAAATCATGCGTTATAAATCTGTAATTTGGATAACTATGTGATGCCGGAATTAAAACATGTACTAATCGTTTTAAAACTTCTTTTTTATAGCAATTTTTTATAAGAAACAGAAGATTTACGTGTGTAGTGAAAGCATAATGTGATATAATTGAAATTATCGCCATAGATGCAGTAGGCATGCCAATAATGACAATTCCATCTTTTTTTACTACTCGTGCAATTTCTTGTAAACTTTTTTGTTCATCATTTACATGTTCGAGAACATGTGAACAAAAAACAACATCGAAATTTTCTAATGGAAATGGGAGGTTTTCAGCACTTCCTTGAATTATAGTTGGATTAGTTTCATTCGTTGAAAATCTTC
>CANGOA010000051.1 GCA_947455255.1 Flavobacteriia bacterium
TACGTTCGCGTTGCAATAATTCAATCACCACACCTTCACGTCTACCTCCTCCATCTTTAGACAAAATAACACGCACCAAATCTCCATTCATTGCCTGACCCAAATTTTGAGGTGCAATAAATACATCCGTTGCTTTGTTCCCTGTCAAAAGAAATCCTGCTCCACGAGCAGTAATTTGCAATTCCCCTTCCAAGGTTACTACTTCCTTATTTAGCATAAATACCCCATGCGTTTTCTCTTTCAAGAAATTGGAAGTGCATAGGTAACGCATCGCATCGTAGACTTGTTTGCGTAATTCATTCTCCCGTACACTCAAAAAGGAGCATACTTCTTGGTGGGTTAATTCTTTTCCGAAATTTTTCTCAAAGAGTCTGCGTATGGAATAGGTAAGGCTATCTTTCGTTTTGGACTTTGAGTTATGGTGTTTGGATTTTCTAGACATGGTTGTAATAATTAGTACTAATATAAGATTTATTAGTAGTTTGGAATGATTCTATGGTTAATATACAAATAATTATCAGTCTGTACAATTTTTTAAATCAATTGAAGTGGATACGATTGTATTAATTTTAACTTTGTGTCAAACAAAAATCACAAGCTATGAATACACGTGTTGAAGCAGCATTAAACGACCAAGTAAATAAAGAAAGTTATTCTTCTCAATTTTATTTAGCAATGGCCTCTTGGGCTGAAAACCAAGGGTTGAACGGAACCGCAAAATTTTTGTACTTACATTCGGATGAAGAGCGTTTTCACATGTTAAAATTGATAAAATTCATCAACGAACGTGGAGGAAAAGCGGTGATTCCATCGGTTGAAAAACCACCTGTAGAATTCGATAACATCATCAATGTATTTGATTTGTTGTTACAACACGAATTGATGGTTACAGATAGCATCAACAACTTGGTAGACATTTGTTTGCAAGAAAAAGATTATACAACCCATAATTTCGTGCAATGGTACGTTTCGGAACAATTAGAAGAAGAAGCAATGGCTCGTTCTTTATTGGATAAATTGAAATTAATCGGTGGCGATTCTGGAGGTATTTATATTTTCGACCGCGATTTAGAGAAGTTCATTCCAGTAACGAATGGTGCGACGGAAACGACTGGGAATTAATCCAACCTGTTTATATATTTCGAAGGCTGTTTCTTGATTGAAATGGCCTTTTTTGTTTTATTTAATGCTGAGAATAGTAAAAAATTTATGCCAGTTTACGATCGTTATTAAACCCAGATAAATACTATCTATTTCAAAGATCAAGAATAAAAATTAAACACAATATTTTTTCTTTTTAAAAATAAATAAGCAACCATTTAATAAATTGATAGTTATGGATAGTATAAAATAAATTATCGATTATGAAAAAAACAGTCCTACTACTATTCGTGCTATTGACAAGTTCTCTATTCGCACAAAACTATGTTACTATCCCTGATGCAAATTTTGCCAAATGGTTACAAGATACTATCCCATCTGCAATGAATGGAAACCAATTAGACACTTCTAGTGCGCTTGTGAAAAATTTGAGTTCAATGGATTTAGAAGCAAAAGCCATTAAAAACTTAGAAGGTGTTCAATATTTTACTGGATTACTAATACTTGATGTAGGTAATAGTTATTTAACTTTAGAAAAAGATAAAAACAAATTCAGTACTTTACCTACTTTACCAAAAAATTTATTTCAACTTACCTGTGGTAATGTTGGATTAGATTCTCTACCCGAATTACCAAATGGAATAGGTTGGATAAAATGTTATGGCAATAATTTGAAGTTCTTGCCCTCTTTGCCTGACTCTCTTGTAGAATTATATTGCGATAATAATAAATTAACAGAATTACCTGAGCTCCCAAAAAAATTAAGAATATTAGATTGTTTCAGTAATGAATTAAAAAGTTTGCCAAATTTACCATCCACTCTTGAAAGATTATGGTGTTTGATCAACAAACTACAAAGTTTACCAATCTTACCCAATAGTCTATTAGAGCTTCGATGTGGCGCAAACTTTCTTTCTGATCTTCCAACTTTACCAAATAAATTAACCAATCTTGAAACCTTTAACAATAAATTAACAAGCTTACCTGAATTACCAAATTCTCTATTAACTTTAGATATTGATCATAATAATATCACTAATTTACAAAAATTACCAATTAATTTAAAACTTCTTGATTGTTCTGAAAATCAAATCATTAGTTTACCAATATTATATGATTCTTTAATTATTTTGGACTGTAGTGAAAATAAAATAACCGATTTACCGATATTACCAGTCAATTTGAAAAAGCTTTATTGTGATAATAATAATATTCATTGTCTTCCTATTTTACCTAAAACATTAACAGACAGTGCTTTATTTTATGGTTTTTATATTGAGTTAGGTGATCGGGGTTTATCACTATCAAATAACCCTTTCAAATGCCTTCCAAATTACGTCTCAGTTATGGATTCGGCTACGCTGGCAATGCCTTTGTGTTCTGAAAATGATACCATCAATAATCCTTTCAATTGTAGTAACTCTAAATTTGGAATTCTTGGAACTGCAAACCTAGATGTAAATAAAAACTGTCAAAAAGACGTACAAGAAACAGGAATTTCCAATCTTCCAATTGCTTTATATGACAAAGAAAATAACTTAATCTCTACAACCTACAGTTCATTAAATGGCGTGTACCAATTTCCTGTTGGAACAAATAGTTACCACGTAAAATTGGATTCCACCAATTTACCATTCAATGTATTGTGTAAGAATGGTATAGACACTTCAATTACGTTAACTGACACAAACATTTTTGCGAAAGATGTAAATTTTAATCTAACAGCTAAAGACGGTTTTGATGTTTGTGTACGTTCTATTACTGCCTATGGTGCTGTGTTTCCAGGTCAAACACATGCGTTGGTAGTTGCTGCTGGAGATATTACTAGCTGGTACAACCAACATTGTGCAACTGGAATTTCTGGTGAACTTCAATTGACAATTACAGGTCCTATATCGTATGTAGGTACTACTGATTTAGCGAAAAAACCAACAATCAACGGAAATACATACACCTATACAATCTCAGATTTTGGAAAAGTAGATTTCAAAAATGATTTTGGATTGTTGTTTGATACTGACACCACAGCAAAAGCAGGCGATCAAATTTGTGTTCACGCTCAAATAACGCCAAAAGAAGGGGATTACAAACCAGAAAATAACACTTACGATTTCTGTTACTCCGTTATCAACTCGCACGACCCTAACTTGAAAGAAGTATATCCTGCAAACTTCAAACCGGGTTATGATGGTTACTTAACATATACAGTACACTTCCAAAATACAGGTAACGCTCCTGCATACAACATCCGTTTGGTAGACACATTAGATGCTAAATTGGATTTGAAAACCTTTGAAGTATTGAACTACAGTCATGCAAATACAGTAACCTTAACTGGTAATGTAATGACTGTTAAATACAAAAACATCCTATTATCAGACAGTACAACGAACGAAAAAGCTTCTCATGGATTTATTCAATACCGTATCAAACCATTGGCTCCTATTTCGGAAGAACACCAAATCAAAAATACGGCGTATATCTATTTTGATTACAACGAAGCTGTTGTAACTAATACTACTATTAGTAAAGCAAATAAAAGTTTAGGTATACAAGAAGAAAAAGAAATAGGTTTGAGAGTGTACCCTAACCCAACTGAAAACGTATTGACGTTTGAACGTACAAGTCATACTATCAATAACGTACGTGTTTCGATTCTAAGTGTGAATGGACAGGAATTGTTTACAAAAACACTTGATTTGACGAACAAACAAACGGTTGATTTAACTGATTATGCTCCAGGGGTGTATTTCGTTAATTTACAAAACGAAGAGGCTTCGGAGGTGATAAAAGTAGTTAAGAAATAAATAAAAACACAATGTAAAAAACCAGTAGAGCCGCAACGCATTGCGGCTCTACTGGTTTTTTACATTGCGGTTCTACTGGTTTATTACCATTCCAACATTACATCATGGGCGTTATCAACGCTCTCCTCTTCAAAACAAACACCCTATTTCCTATTTTACAGACATTTAAATCCTTAATTTTCGGACAAAATTTTAGTATGCGTAGCTATTTTGTCTTTTTATTACTCTTCATAAGCACATTTTCTTTTTCTCAAAACGCGTATCGTTTTAGAAACTACACCATTAGCGATGGACTTTCTCAATCTGCGATAAGTACCTTAATTCAAGATAATATAGGTTCTATATGGATCGGGACACAAGATGGTTTGAATCGTTTTGATGGACAAACATTCGAAACATTTACCCCAGATAATTCTGAAGGAATAGAAAACGGTGACTTTCTAAGTGCTATCAAATCAGAAAATGGAATGCTTTGGTTTGGAACATCTAATGGATTAACACATTACGACCCAAATACAGAAAATTTTAAAACCTATCTAGCACCTAATTTAGATGTACTACAAGCGAAATCTATCGTTGAGGACAAAAAAGGAAATATTTGGATAGGAAGTTATAATGCAGGTATTTTATTCTTCAATGGTAAAACAAAAAAAATAAACAAGGTAAAACAAGCGAAATTGCCTACTGAAAAAATTCTTCACATTTCGCTCCTTTCTGAAGATGAATTGTTAATCAGTACGGAAGATAAAGGGATATATGTGTATCATATACCTCAACAAAAACTATATTCTCTTGCTGCAAAACCAAAAACAGATAAACAATTTAAAGCATATTCAATTAAACCATTCGATCATACTAATTGGATAGTTTGTTCGAATCAAGGTCTTTATTTTCTCAATAAATACACCAAAAAAATCAAACCATGTTTCCGCAAATTAGATGATGCTTTCGGTTGGATGGAAATTCACGACATTCTGATCTTAAATGAACACAAATTTATCGTTACTTCTAAATCTGATGGATTATTTACCATCGAACATAACAAATTTAATAACAAAGTAAATATCTATCAATCTACCCAAGATATATTCCAAAAACATGCGCTTTTATACAATGCAACAAATGTTCTAATGCGCGATAAAAACGGAACATACTGGGTAGGAACGGAACGTGGATTATGTAGTTTTGACCCACTTAATCAAGGTTTTTTAGGAAATGGTCCTAGCCAAGATTTGTCTCGCGGTATTCCTTCAGCAAGTGTTTGGAGTTTTACAGAAGATCCTACCTATCGTTACTTCTATGTAGGATCTGACAATTCTGTTTCTAGATTCGATAACAATTCAGGGAAATTCACACAATATTTCAAGCAGATAAAAATTGATAAAAAAATCAACAACTCCATCGTATTAAGCATGTATGCTTTTAATGCAAATAATATTCTTGTTGGGGCTGGGGATGGATTACATTTATTAAAGATAAACAACGAGAATTCGTACTCTTTCACAAAGATTCCATTCAAAGGCGTTCCAAATCCTTCCAATTTTGAACGTATTTACGAAATAGAAAAATACAAAGAAGGTCAATATTTCCTAGCAACAAAAGGAGGAGTTTTACTTTACGATCAACGTAAAGGGACCTTCAAAGTATTTGAACACGACGAGGAAAATCCTTGGAAAACAATTGGAGGTGGGGTATGTAAAGTGATTTTCAAAGATCTTAAAGGTGATTTTTGGTTTACTGCAGGTACTGGGGGATTGTTTAAACTTAATGAAGACATTGAAGGTGAATTATCCATCAAACCATATAAATACAATAACCTCATTGCTAATATTTCGAAAGAATACATTGCAACAATATACCAAGAGGATGAAAACACCATTTGGTTAGGAACCATGGGGGCTGGTATGATTAAATGGAACTTAAAAACTAAAAAAGGAATTTTATACAGCAAAAAAAATGGACTGCCAAACAACGTTATTTATTCCATTTTAAGTGAAAATAATAGTGATAACATCTGGTTAAGTACCAATAAAGGAATTTCTAAATTCAACACTAAGACAGAAGAAGCACTCAATTTTACGGAACAAGATGGTTTGATGTCGAATGAGTTTAACCAAGGTGCATACTTCAAATCCAAAACAGGAAAATTGTATTTTGGAGGGATTTATGGATACAACTATTTCGACCCACATAATCTTTCTACCAAAGAAAAAATGGTCGACGTATTCTTTACAAAAATCAAATTAGATGATCACTGGTTAAAACCTCAAGAAAGTAAAGGATTACTGACAAAAGCCATTCCTTATATGAGACATATTAATTTGTCGTATAAGAAAAGAAGTGTCACACTTAAATTCATGGCTACCGAATTAAGTAATCCTAATTTAATTTCCTATAAATACATCTTGGAAGGATCGGAAGAAGAAGAAGTACTGCTTGGAAATACCAATCAGTTACACTTAAACTCTATTCAACCAGGAGAATATGTACTTAAGGTTTATGCAAAATTTGCAAATGGACCTTGGAGTGAGCGACCTGCAACTCTAAGTATTACGGTTGAAACTCCTTATTGGAAAACGATTTGGTTCTGGATAGGAATTGCGATGGTCATTGCTTTATTAACCATCTTCTATTTCCGTAAAAAAATCGAGTACGAACGTAGACAACAAGTGAAGTTGGAAATGAAAATTGCGGAACGTACACGAGAAATTCGCGAACAAAATGTGAAAATTGAAAAGCAAAAAGAGATGATCGAGGAAAAGAAAAACAACCTCGAAGAACAAAAGAAATTACTCGAAATTGAAAAAGAGAAAACAGAAAAAGTATTGAAAAATATCCTTCCTGTTTCGACTTACGAAGAAATCAAAGCTACAGGTAGAGCTAGTGCCCGTGCATATAGTCGTGTCTCTGTATTGTTTACCGATTTTGTTGGTTTCACGAAAATTGCGGAGACAATGACACCATCTCAATTGGTAAGTGAACTCGATATCTACTTCCGTAAATTTGATGAAATCATAGTGCGCAATAACTTAGAAAAAATCAAAACGATTGGAGATGCCTACATGTGTGCTGGAGGTGTACCTGTTCGTAACAAAACCAATCCGGTAGATGCGTGTTTGGCAGCACTTCAAATTCAAGATACCATGCAACAAATGCGCGAAAAGGCCATTGCTGAAGGTGGTCAAGTGTGGAATTTACGTTTAGGAATCAATACAGGTGAAGTTACTGCAGGAGTTATTGGTACAGAAAAATTAGCATATGATATTTGGGGATCAACAGTAAACCAAGCACAACGTATGGAGATGTTAGGTGAACCAGGAAAAGTAAATGTTTCAGGCCAAACTTTCAAACACATTGAACCTTATTTTATTTGTACGTTCCGTGGTAAAGCGAAAACGAAAAGTCAAGGTTTGATTGATATGTATACCGTTGAAGGTATTAAACCTGAACTTTCCATTGATGGTCAAGGTCTATATCCTAACGAACGTTTCCATCAAATATTAAACCTACACCAATACAGTAGTATTAACTATTATAAAGCAGAACATCATATAATGAAAGTGTTGGAGGAACAACTATCTCCAAAATTACATTACCATAGCTTGGCACATACAGCGGATGTGGTTAAATCTATTGAGCGTATTGCCTTACTAGAAGGTGTGACCGATGAGGGCTTATTCTTATTAAAATCAGCTGCATCCTACCACGATGCAGGATTTATCGAAGCATACGATAATAATGAACCAATTGGAGCGCGATTAGCAGAGGAAATTCTACCTAATTATGGGTATTCACAGGAGCATATCAACATCATTAAAGACTTGATTTACGTGACTGCAATTCCACATAAACCGAAAAATCATTTGGAAGAAATCATTTGTGATGCCGATTTAGATTACTTAGGCCGAGAAGATTTTCATGAAATTGCGGATAAACTACGTGTTGAGTTGCGCGAGTACGATAAAATAAATAGTGATCGTAAATGGGATGAGATTCAGGTAGCATTCTTAACAAATCATCGTTATTTCACACAAACGGCCATTAATACCCGTAACGAACGTAAAGCAAAACATTTACAAGAAATCAAAGAACGTTTAGAAAAAAATAATTATCCAGATTAGTATCATTTAAATGAATTATTTTCAGTTGATAGGTTTGTGGAAAACTTTTTTTTATATCTTTGTTGTTCAATAATTTTAAAACAAGCTATATGTACGCAATTGTAGAGATAGCAGGGCAGCAGTTTAAAGTGCAAAAAGATCAAAAGATTTTTGTTCACCGTTTAGCAGCTGAAGCAGGTTCAAATGTTGAGTTTGACAAAGTGCTTTTAGTAGACAACGGAGGAAAAATTTCTTTAGGCGCCCCAGCTATAAATGGAGCTAAAGTTACCGCAACGGTAAACGAGCACGTTAAAGGAGACAAAGTAATTGTTTTCCGTAAAAAAAGAAGAAAAGGATACAAGAAGAAAAACGGTCACCGTCAATCTTTCACTTCTATCACTATTTCAGATATTAAAGCGTAAAATAATCTTATTCTGAGTAAAATTAGAATACAAAACAAAAAATTATGGCACATAAGAAAGGAGCCGGAAGTTCAAACAACGGTCGTGAATCAGCAAGTAAACGTTTAGGCGTTAAAATCTTTGGTGGTCAAGCAGCTATCGCTGGAAACATCATTATCCGTCAAAGAGGAACACAACACCACCCAGGTAAAAATGTTGGGATCGGAAAAGATCACACTATTTATGCATTAACGGATGGATTAGTTGAATTCCGTAAGAAAAAAGATAATCGTTCTTTTGTTTCAATTGTACCTTTCGAGACTACAGAAGCATAAGTAAAGAATTATAAAATTTAATGAAGGCGAACAGCAATGTTCGCCTTTTTTGTTTTAAATTCGCGTACAATATAAATCACAATTCAATGCTTGAAATACAACGCTTAAGAACCGAGAAAGATGCTGTCTTACAAGGTTTACAAAAAAGAAACATCGATGCAACAGAAACTGTAGATGCTATTTTAGCAAAAGACACAGAGTGGAGAGCGAAAAAAACAGAATTAGAAATTATTTCTGCGGAGTTAAATCGTATTGCAAAACAAGTAGGTGAATTGTTTCAACAAGGGAAACAAGCGGAAGCGAATGAAGCCAAAGCGAAAACTGTTACCTTAAAAGAACATGAATCGGTATTAAAAGCTGCTGTTCAAACAGTGGATGAAGAGATTACACAATTGATGTACCAACTTCCAAACGTTCCAAACGAATTGGTTCCTGCTGGAAAAAGTGAATTGGATAACGTGACTGTGGAAGAAGTAGGAAGCAAAACTACTTTTTCTGGAGAAGCATTACCTCACTGGGAAATCACAAAAAAATACGATCTTATCGACTTCGAAACTGGCGTGAAAGTAACAGGTGCAGGTTTTCCAATCTACAAAGGAAAAGGTGCTAAATTACAACGTGCATTGATTTCGTTTTTCTTAGACGAAGCGGATAAAGCTGGTTATGAGGAATTCATTCCGCCATTGGTTGTGAATGAAGCAAGTGGATATGGAACAGGTCAATTACCGGATAAAGAAGGTCAAATGTACTATGTTGGAGAGGATGATTTATACCTCATCCCAACTGCTGAGGTGCCATTGACTAACATCTACCGTGATGTAATTCTTCCAAACGAAAACTTCTCAATCAAATTAACTGGATATACTCCTTGTTTCCGTCGCGAGGCTGGTTCATACGGAAAAGATGTACGTGGATTAAACAGATTACACCAATTCGACAAAGTAGAAATTGTACGTATCGAACACCCTTCAAACGCTGCTAAAGCATTAGACGAAATGGTAGAACATGTTAGAGGTTTATTAGCAAAACTAGGTTTACATTACCGTATCTTACGTTTGTGTGGTGGTGACACAGGATTTGCATCTGCAATGACCTACGATTTTGAAGTATATTCTGCAGCACAAGAAAAATGGTTAGAAGTTAGTTCTGTTTCTCGCTTTGATACCTTCCAAGCGAATCGTTTGAAATTACGTTTCAAAACAGACGATAAGAAAACACAATTATGTCATACCTTAAACGGAAGTGCTTTAGCTTTACCACGTATCGTTGCTGCTTTACTAGAAAACAATCAAACAGCAGAAGGAATTATTGTTCCGGAATGTTTACATAAATATTTGAATTTTACAGTTATTAATTAATTTTTTTATCTTCCTCCCTTGAGGGAGGATTGAGGAGGGTGACCAATTTATCACCTCCCTTAATCCCTCCTCAAGGAGGGAAAACATCCTCATAAATCATGTCAAAACTTACTACTCTTAACGAATTCATCATGAAAAAGCAATCGGATTTTCCGGGTGCTTCTGGTGAATTATCTCGTTTATTAAATGATATTGCTGTTGCTTCTAAAATTGTAACACGTGATGTACGTCGTGCGGGATTAGTCGACAACATATTAGGCGCTCAAGGCGAAGTGAATGTACAAGGAGAACAACAACAAAAACTAGATGTTGTTGCCGACAACCAATTCATTAAAATGTTTGAAATGGGTGGTGAAGTATGTGGTATCGGCTCAGAAGAAAACGACAACTACATGGCTTTCAAAAATGAAACTTCTAAAAATGGAAAATACGTAGTATTATTTGATCCTTTGGATGGTTCTTCTAACATTGACGTAAATGTGTCTATCGGCACTATTTTCTCTATTTATCACCGTGTATCACCAGTAGGAACAGAAGCAACTTTAGAAGATATGTTACAGCCTGGAGACAAACAAGTCGCTGGTGGATATGTTTTATATGGTTCTTCAACGATGTTAGTATATACAACTGGAAACGGAGTTAACGGGTTTACTTTAGACCCAACTATCGGGGAATTTTGTTTATCGCACCCAAACATGAAAACTCCTGAAACTGGTCGTATCTACTCCATGAACGAAGGAAACATTGCAGTTTGTCACCCAGGATATAGAAAATACACCGAATATTGTCAAGAAGAAGATGCATCTACTGGTCGTCCTTATTCTGGTCGTTACATTGGTTCATTGGTGGCTGATTTTCATCGTAACTTAATCAAAGGTGGAATTTATTTCTATCCTACGACACCAGCTGCTCCGAAAGGAAGATTGCGTTTATTATACGAATGTAACCCATTAGCGTTTGTAATCGAACAAGCAGGTGGATTAGCTACAGATGGTACACAACGCATTTTAAGTATCAAACCAACAGAATTACACCAACGTGTTGGCTTTATTGTAGGTTCAAAACAAATGGTAGAGAAATTACAAGAATGTTTAGATACTTCTTCGGTAGAAGCATAGTAAAAAAATATTTAATAGTAAAAGAGGCTCGTAAGGCCTCTTTTTTTGTTTCATAAATTAAATAATTCACTAATTTTGTAGTAGTTATATAAAATACGTTATGAAAAACATCTTTACAATAAGCATTCTACTATTAACTTTCTATTCCTTTTCTCAAAGCGATAGTACTTCCAAAAATCAAGTAGGATTTTTTTACTCACCCAATTATTGTGGATACCAATTTGATGGAGGATATGGTTTTGCTACTGGAATAAATTATGCTAGAAAACTAACCAAAAGATTTAGCCTAAATTCTGGGTTGTTATTCTCCGACCAAGCTGACAACCAGTACAATTCATCATTTGGGAATTTAGTTGAGGATACTGGAATTAAAGACACAACCTATACCTATCGAAATAAATACCAATTCATTGAAATTCCATTAATCGTTGATTATTATTTCTTACAAAGAGAAAAATTAAATGTTTTTGTGATGGGTGGTATCACTGCAAATTATTTTTTAGGTAGAAAAACATCCGTAGAAATGACACCAACAACTGGATCTATTATTCAAAATGGTTACATCGATAATCCAGTTTCTAGCTTTTCAACCTTTGTTTTTAGTGCATCCTTAGGTTTTGGTATGGAGTACAAAGTAAATAAAGATTGGAACATCATCTTAGAACCAGAATACACCATTTACGCTCCTTCCAAATCATTTAATTTTGGAATTGGAGGTTATATGTATGCAGTTGGTGTCAATTGTGGAGTGACTCGCAATTTTTAATCTTAGAAGACTCAAAAGCCTCTTTTTTGTCTCTACGCCACTACATAATAATTATGTTTAATTTTAAAAATTCAAGTATGTTATTTGAAAAATTAAAATTCTAGTTCACCTTGCTTGCAAACAAATTAGATTTCAGTCTCCAATTATTAGAAGAAAAAGGTAAAATATTCCTACGCTTAAGTGGGTTTAGTATGTTTCCATTTTTGCAAGAGGGTGATGTTGCCTTGATCAAAAAAGTAGCTATAAATGAACTATCGATTGGGGATGTGATTGTATTCACACAGGACCAAAAAATGATAGCACATCGTTTAAAGGAAATCATTCAAAAAGGAAATCACTTCTTGCTAACTACCAAAGGTGATACCTCCAAAAACAATGATCCAGTGTTTACTGAAAAAGAGTATGTGGGCAAAATTGTATCCTTTAATCGCAAAGAAAAAAACATCACGATTACTACTAAATTTTACGAACTAATCGGTACAATTATTATTAAAACTACACGTTTGAACACCCCGTTTTTTGTATTGAATAAACGAATTTGGAGAAGAATTTGGATTATCAGAAAAAAATATTAGCTCTTGAATCTTACCAATGAATAATTGATTATTAAGAAAATACTCAAAAAAAATTCTATTATTTACTGATTATATTAAGATAAGTATTAAATTTAAAATTATTAAACTAAAAAGAAAGTACATGAAATTTTATAAGCTAAATACACCAAATGTAAGCGTTGAACTTTTTGATAATGAAGTTTTAACAGTTAACTTAAATTCAGGACATTACCATAGCATCCATAATTCTGGAGCTTTATTTTTAACGTCTTTGTTAGAAGGAAATTCATTTGATACTGCATTAAATCTTGTTGCAACTCATTACAATTTGACTACTGAATCTATAACTGAAGATTTTACTGCTTTCGTAAACGATTTAACGACAAACGAATTATTACTTGCTGTTGAAACTCCAACAAAAAGTATTGAAACAAATCTTTTAACACTTTTGAACACTGTATATGATCAACCATTACTAGAGGTTCATACGGACATGGAAGATTTAGTTCTATTGTCTTAATAACTTACTGGGTTAATTATTTGCCCTAAATCGATTGAAGCTGATAATCACTATATTGTTTTTATCAGCTTCTTTATTTTTGTACCCTAAGGTAAATTATAAATCAGTACGATGCATTTTTCCTCAGAAGATCCTACTCAACTAACATCCTATTTTGAGTATTTAGAAGATGTTTTTCAACAAGCATCCTCCACATGTGGTGGTGTAAAGCAACGTGTTTTCTGCATCGCTGATAAAGCTATTGCATTAAATACGGTAGGTGAAAATTTAGATGAATTACTTTTTAAAGCTTTCGCCCATTTACCAACAAATATTTCTTCTAAAGAGACGCTTAATCTGTTTGTTTGGGATGCAAAAGAAGCTGACCTAACTTTTAAATTTCCAACGCCTCAAATTTTAGGAAATGAGAAATTAGAAAAGATTACAGAACATTATTTTGAAAATTACTGCGTCCTATTTTCAGAACGTGGTGTTGTTTTTTATGCTTACGATTATCTAAAAAATACGGCTTATGTCTGTATTAAAGATTCAAATTTATTACCGAATTACTTTCTTGCCTCACCATTATTTCGCATTCTAAAAATTTGGGCAAAATTAAATGGCTTGAGCGTACTTCACGCTGGGTGTGTTGCCAATGAAAATAATGCTGTTTTATTTGTCGGGAAAGGAGGCAAAGGAAAATCAACGACTTCGCTTCAATGTTTATTAGATGGTATGTACTACCTTGGAGATGATTATGTTCTTTTGGATACTAGTCAACCAATTCCAGTAATTTACACCTTGTTTTGCTCTGGTAAGTTACACCTAAATCACATTACTAATTTTCCCTTGTTTAATGAACATTCGATATACAGGCCAAATACAGAAGCCTATGATAAACCATTGCTCTATTTAAATGAACTTTTCAAGGAAAAAATAGCTTACAAACGCCCTTTAAAAGCTATTGTAGCTACACAACTAACTGGGAATGAATTTACTTCCTACAAACCAATGTCAGCATTTGAGGCATTAAAAGCATTGGCTCCAAGTACCTTGTTTCAACTCAATTTAGGTGATCAAGGTGATTTCGCAAAAATGGGAAATCTTACACGTACAACACCATGTTTTACCTTAGAACTTGGTACAAACTTCCAAGGGATAGCATCCGTTGTAAACGAATTGTTACATACCTTTGACTAATCGATTCAAATGCAAAAGGAATTCATTGAACCGAATTTTAATCCATTAATCAGTGTGATTATTCCTGTTTTCAATGGGGAAAAATTTATAAAGAACTTACTGGAACACCTCAACACACAACAATATACGAATTTTGAAGTAATTGTAATCGACGACGGTTCGACAGACAATACGGCCAAGATTATTCAGAACTTCTCACACATAAACTACAACTATCAAGAAAATGCAGGACCTGCAGCGGCAAGAAATCATGGACTTAAATTAGCTATGGGTGAATTTATAGCATTCATAGACTCAGACGATTTATGGCCTGAAACTCATTTAACGTCACTTATTGAACACTTTAAAAATAACCATGAACTAAGTATCGTAGAAGGACTCATTCAAGAATTAACGTTAAACAATAAACAGTTTGAAGCAAAAGCGCCTCCACATTTCAACTGTACATTAGGTAGCTGTATCATTCGAAAATCAACTTTTGAAACGATAGGCTTTTTTGATGAAGAACTAATATACTGTGAAGATGTTGATTGGTTTACACGCGCTTGGGAAAACAATGTGCTAAAAAAACGCATTTCAACTATCTCGCTTTATTATCGCAGACATGAAAATAATATGACCCTAGATTTAACAAGTAGGTATCGTTACCGTATGCTTTTTTACAAGAAAAAAATAGCACGTGAAAAGTCAATGGTAAACCAACCAACAGTAACTAGACCATTTCCATTAAAAGACTATCTAAACTAACTTATTTTAAGTATCTTATGAAAATATTTTGTATAAATCTAACTCGTGCGACTGAACGTAAGGAATTATTCACACAGCAATGGATCGAAAAACTGCAATTTGACATCGAGTTTTTTACTGCTTTTGATCGTAGAAATCTAGATGTCGGAGAATTTGTATTTCCATATGACGAAGCAAAAGCGATTGAACGTATCAAACGTCCTTTAAGCAAGGGAGAAATAGCTTGTGCAACCTCACACTGTTTGTTGTTAAAAAAAGCATTAGAAGAAGGTCATGAAGAAATCATTGTCATGGAAGATGATTGTACACCCAATGGTCATATAACTCCTACAGAAGTTTTTGAAAAAATCGCGCAATGTAAACGTGAATTTCCACACGTAAAAGTCTTAATTATGCATGAACATAATGGAGAATTTGAAGCTGTAAGTATGGAAAGTAAAGCAGGATTTAATCTTCTATCAATAGCTCCTTTCGGTTTTCAATTTGTTTGGCTGCATAAAAAAGCCATGGAAATACTTTTAAATGACTTGAGTACGATGTGTTATCCTGCAGACTGGCTATGGACAAGACGCTTTGCACCTATGCGTGTAGTAGTAAATTTGGAAGTTCCTTTCGGTAAACATACTGGTACCTATACCTACATCGGTAATGAAGCGCGCAGTAAAAAAAGGATTTTTATACCGTAGATTTTAAGAGGCATATAAGGCTTCTTTTTTGTTTTTATAAAGTTAAAAGTGGCTTAATCGATACTTTTTATACCACTTCAAGCCAAATTAACTTTCTAAAGTGGCTTTATCTATGTATTTTTATACCGATAAAGCCACTTTAAGATATGATTGATTCATTATTAAAGTTCAAAAGGTTTATATTTGTTTTATGAATCCGCTACAATTATATAGTGCTCAAATCCATGAACTTTGTCTCAGACATTCTGTTGGAGAGTTAGCGGTATTTGGCTCCGTACTTACGGATAATTTCAACGATTCAAGTGATATTGATTTAGTAGTAGATTTTTCCTCCATAGAACGAAAAGAATATGCTGGAAACTATTTCAATTTCAAGAAATCTTTAGAAGATCTTTTTCAACGAAAAGTAGATTTATTAGAAAAATCAGCTTTGAAAAATCCATTTTTTCTGGAAGTGCTTCAAAACACTAAAAAAATCATTTATGCTGGATCTTGAAATAAAATCTTGGCTTTATGATATATTACAATCCATTATTGAGATTGAAAGTTATTTTGATGATAACTACACTTTTGAAATGTATGTCAATGACATCAAAACAAAGCGAGCTGTTGAAAGAGATTTAGAAATTATCGGCGAAGCAGTAAACAGAATCGTAAAAAAAGAACCTGACTTTTCTCTTTCAGATGCCTATCAAATTATTGGAACGCGAAACAGAATTATTCATGGATATGATGTAATCTCTGACGATTTAATTTGGAGTATCCTAGAAGTCAATATACCAAAATTAAAAATTGAGGTTTCAGAATTCTTGGGAGAGTAATATTCAAAATAGCAAAACCCTACTCCACCAACTCACAAGGACTAACACTCAATGCTTTTGCAATACGTAAAAAAGTAGTGTATTTCATTTCTTGGCGACCTTTGATGTACTTGCGCAAATTCTCAACATCTAAATCGGCATCGTAAGCAACATAACGGGTTTTCAAATTCTTGGATTTTATAATCGACTCAATACGTTTCCCCAAGGCAATTACTTCGGGATGCATTGTTGTTTTTCGAATTCTCTTTTCCATAAGGGAAAATTAATTGCAAAAAAGTTCTAAAAACAAGAACTTTTTTATTAACTTTGAATAAGTAGAAAATGAATAGAATTATTGCTAAAAGCACGTTAAGAGAATTTTGGGAAAAGTATCCAGATTCTGAACAATATTTGAAAACATGGTATGAAAATGCCAAAATATTAAAGTGGGAATCTCCAAATGATATAAAAAACACCTATGTAAACGCAAGTATTTTGAAAGATAGCAGAGTTGTTTTTAACATTAAAGGAAATTCTTACCGATTAATCGTAAAATTCAATTTTGAAAAACAATGGGCATTTATTCGTTTTATTGGAACACATCAAGAATACGATAAAATAAATGCAAATACAATTTAAGCACATGGAAATTAAACTAATCAAATCAGAAGCAGATTACCGCAATGCATTAAAGCGTTTGGAAATCATTTTTGATGCTCCGATTGATACGGAAGATGGTAATGAAGCTGAAATTCTTTCTATGTTGATTGAAAACTATGAAAACAAATACTACCCAATAGAAGCGCCAGATCCCATAGAAGCAATCAAGATTAGAATGGAAGAACTGAATCTCAAACAAAAAGATTTAGTCGGTATATTAGGAGGAAAAAGTGCTGTTTCAGAAGTACTAAATAGAAAGAAAAAATTGACGGTGGATATGATCCGAGAATTGGAACGTATGCTTCATATTTCAGCAAGTATTTTAATAAAAAATTATCCTTTGGTAAAGTAAAACACTACCTTCACTCCTATGAACAACATCCTTATCGCTGGAGGAACCGGCCTCATTGGAAAACGATTAACGACTCACCTCGAATCCACAGGAAATGTTGTGTTTATCCTTACGCGTAAACCAACAGCTGCTAACCACATTTTCTGGAATCCGAGTTCACACGAAATAGACACCACAAAATTAGGCACAATCACGCACCTCATTAACTTGTGTGGCGCCTCTTTAGCTGGAAAACGTTGGTCAAACGCCTACAAGCAGGAATTATTAGATTCACGTATTCAACCAGCTCTCTTTCTGTTGGCTTACATCCAACATTTTCCAAAACTAAGTCATTACATCACCGCTTCAGGGATCAATTGTTATCCGTTGAATCAAGCGAAAGTTTATACGGAAACCGATGGCTTTGGGACTGACTTTGTTTCTCAATTAGTAAAAAAATGGGAAGAAACTGCTGACTTATTCAGTCCGCATTGCAAGGTTAGTAAAATTCGTATAAGTCCAGTCTTAGACAAACAAGGAGGAGCTTTGCAAGAAATCATGAAACCAATAAAAGCAGGATTTGGTGCCGTATTAGGTAACGGAAAGCAAGCGATGCCATGGATACACTTCAAAGATTTAGCGCGTATTTTTAATTTTGTCATCCAAAAACAGTTAGTTGGAGCCTATAATGCATTAGCATCAAACTCGACAAATAAAGCATTTACGGAAGAATGTGCTGCATCGATCCACAAAAAAATATGGTTACCAAATTTGCCTGCATTTATGGTGAAATTGCTCTTTGGTGAAATGTCTATGTTACTTTTAGAAGGAGTTGAAGCCAGTCATGAGAAATTAACAAAAGCAGGTTTTACATTCAAACATACCAATTTAAAAGAAGCCATTTCTTCGCTCAACGAAGGCTAAAAAGATTGGGAATCGTACCCCTAAAATTGTTTTTATTGAGTAACTTTGTACTTCGTTAAATTTATATACTATTCGTAATGGGAAAATTTGGAGTAACAGAAATCATACTTATCGTTGTTGTTTTACTTTTATTTTTTGGAGGTAAAAAAATTCCAGAATTAATGAAAGGCCTTGGAAAAGGGATGAAAGAGTTCAAAGATGCTTCTAAAGGTGAAGCTACTGACGACGACAAAAAAGAAGCTTAATACTTCCTTCTATGTATAAAAATTTTACTGAAGTAAAGTCTGCACTTGCTTCGGGTGTTTCTGTATTGGAAATAACGGAAAGTTATTTGAAACGCATCGAAGAACACAAAAACTTAAATGCTTTTTTGGAAGTATTTAGTGATTCTGTGCGCGAAAATGCGAAACGTGTAGACGAAAAAATCAAAGCGGGTAACGCTGGTCGTTTGGCTGGTATGGTCATTGGTATCAAAGACAATATTTGCTACAAAGGACATAAAGTTTCTGCTTCTTCTAAAATCTTAGAAGGATTTGAATCTTTATACACAGCAACTGCTTTAGAACGCTTATTAAACGAAGATGCGATTGTCATCGGAAGATTAAACTGCGACGAATTTGCGATGGGTAGTTCCAACGAAAACTCTGCATTTGGTCCAGTTCGCAATCCATTAAACACAAATACGGTACCTGGTGGTTCATCAGGAGGTTCGGCTGCATCTGTTGCTGCAAACCTTTGTACGGTTTCGTTAGGAAGTGATACGGGTGGGTCTATCAGACAACCTGCTTCTTTTACTGGAACCTACGGAATAAAACCTAGCTATGGAAGAATTAGTCGCTATGGCTTAATCGCCTATGCTTCTTCGTTCGACCAAATTGGAGCATTTACAAATA
>CANGOA010000052.1 GCA_947455255.1 Flavobacteriia bacterium
AAGAGAATATATTTCATCATTAATCCAATTTCTGGAACAGGTAAGAAGAGAGACTTGCCTAAAATGATACAAGAAAATTTAGATCATTCTATTTTTGATTACGAAATTAAATATTCGGAATACTGTAAACACGCCAAAGAAATTGCTGCACAAGCTGCCCAAGATGGAGTAGATGTTGTGTGTGCGGTTGGTGGTGATGGTTCTGTACACGAAGTAGGTACCGCTTTGATTGGAACAAAAACCTCCTTAGCAATCTTACCTGTTGGATCTGGAAATGGTTTAGCTCGTCATTTACAAATCCCTTTAAATATCAAGAAAGCAATCCAATGCATCAACGAACAAAATCGTATGGTTATGGATACTGGATTGGTAAACGATAAACCTTTTTTAGGTGTTGGAGGTTACGGTTTTGATGCCTTAATCGCAGACAAATTCAACAAATCCAAAAAACGCGGAATGTGGAATTATGTGAAATTAATCACGAAAGAATTTTACTCCTTCAAACCGATTACAATTACCATCGAATTACCACATTTTAAAAGAGAATTACCTGTAGTACTTTGTACCCTTGCAAATGCATCTGAATTTGGTAATGGATTTTGTATTTCACCTACTTCTAACGTTACGGATGGTAAGATGGAATTGTGTCTATTAAAACCATTTTCCTTTTGGAAAGCTCCCTCTATTGCTTACCATTTCTTCAAAAAAACAAGTTACAAATCTAAATTTACCGAAACGATTTCGTTGGAAAAAGCACGTATCACCTTGAACCAAAAAATGGCGCATTACGACGGTGAGCCTTTTGAAGTAAGAAAAGAATTAAATATTCAAGTTATACCAAAAAGTCTTAATATCTTCGCAGGAAAAACTCTTGCGTAATGTTTGTAGATACTGAACTAGAGGTAGTATTACCCATCTTTGATAAATTAACAGAGTCATCACCTGCACTTTGGGGAACGATGTCTGCCCAACGTATGGTGGAACATTTAGTAGATGTGATTCGTATTGCTACCGGAGAAAATCCACAAGCATTATTAATTGACGAAGAAAAATTGCCTTCGATGTTGCGTTTTTTAGAGTCTGACAAACCGATGGCACGCGAAATTCAAGTTCCTTTTGCAACGGCTGATATGTCTTTACGACACGAAGAAATTGAATTAGCAATAGATGAATACATCGATGTATATTTAGCCTTCGAAGAGTTGTATGAAAGCAATCCTGAATTAACAAATATTCATCCATACTACGGACCATTGAATTTCGATCAGTGGAAACGTTTGCACGCAAAACACCTTACCCATCATTTCAATCAATTTGGATTGATCTAATTTCTCGCACATGAAGAAATGGATTTTTTTAAGCTTTCTGGTATTACTTTTTGTAAACCAAGAAGTAGTTGCACAAGGATGTGCACAATGTAAAGTGGTAGCTGAACAGGCATCTTCGGAAGCTGATGAATCTTCTTTCGGTTCAAACATCAATACTGGAATTTTGTATTTAATGCTTATTCCATATGCATTGTTAATCTTCCTTTTCCGTAAAAAGATTGTTGGAATTTTACGTATGGTTTTCTTAAAGAAATAAATTTAACTTAAAACAAAAAGGGAGAAAATATAATTTTCTCCCTTTTTATTATCTTTTATTCAAGATTACAAAACCATCTCAGGTACATTATCTGGAACTACCAAATCTCCTTCTGTTTTTGCAATAATCTCTTCTACACTCACTCCTGGTGCACGTTCAATTAAATGGAACTTACCATCTTTGATCTCCATTACAGCTAATTCAGTTACGACTTTCTTCACGCAACCTACCCCAGTTAAAGGAAGTGTACATTCTTTCAAGATTTTAGATTCTCCCGCTTTGTTTGAATGCATCATTGCAACAATGATGTTATCAGCAGAAGCTACTAAATCCATCGCTCCACCCATACCTTTTACCATTTTACCTGGAATTTTCCAATTAGCGATATCTCCGTTTTGAGACACTTCCATAGCGCCAAGCACTGTAAGTTGTACGTGCTGACCTCTAATCATCGCAAAGGACATCGCAGAGTCAAAAAACACTGCTCCTTTTGTTGCAGTAATTGTTTGTTTACCCGCATTGATTAAGTCTGCGTCTTCTTCTCCTTCAAAAGGGAAAGGACCCATCCCTAAAATTCCATTTTCGGATTGAAATTCAACTTCAATTCCTTCTGGGATATAATTTGCAACCAAGGTTGGAATACCAATCCCTAAGTTTACATACCAACCGTCTTTTAATTCTTGTGCAATTCGTTTTGCAATACCTACTTTATCTAAAGCCATTTTTTTCTAATTTGAAGATTTGAAAATTTCCCTCCTTGAGGAGGGGTAGGGGAGGTGACATTTATCACCCTCCTTAATCCTCCCTCAAGGGAGGAAAATCAACCTTTTATTTTGATCTAACGGTACGTTGTTCAATGCGTTTCTCAAATTTCTCCCCTTGGAAAATGCGTTGTACGAAAATTCCTGGTGTGTGAATTTGATTAGGATCTAATTCTCCAGCTGGAACCAATTCCTCTACTTCAGCAATTGTAATTTTACCAGCCATTGCCATCATTGGATTGAAGTTGCGAGCTGTAGCTTTATATACTAAGTTTCCTTCTGTATCGCCTTTCCATGCTTTAACGATGGCGAAATCTGCTTCTAATGCTGATTCTAAGATGTGTGGTTTACCATTGAAAACACGTACTTCTTTTCCATCTGCAACTTCAGTTCCGTAACCTGCAGGCGTAAAGAATGCCGGAATACCTGCACCACCCGCACGACATCTTTCCGCTAATGAACCTTGAGGAATTAAATCTACTTCTAATTCTCCAGATAACATTTGACGTTCAAATTCGTCGTTTTCACCAACGTAGGAACTAATCATTTTCTTCACTTGTTTTTGTTGTAATAACAATCCAAGTCCGAAGTCATCAACACCTGCATTATTCGAAATGCATGTAAGATTTTTAACGCCTAATTTTACTAATTCTGCGATTGAATTTTCAGGAATACCACATAAACCAAATCCACCAACCATCAAGGTCATGTTGTCTTCGATTCCTTTTAGGGCTTCTGATACGTTACTTACTACTTTATTCATAATCTATATATATAAATATTTAAGGTAATGCTAATTCTGGATCTACTTCTTCTGTTGGTTCTCCGTCATCCGTCTCTTCGTCACTCGATGCTTCTTCTTCTTCTCGGGTAACCATGCTATAGTTTTCGTTACAGTCTACTTTTGAATCATCGAAGTCTTCTGGTTTTTCAAAGTCTTCTTTGGATACTTTTAGTTTAGGGTCTTTATAGACTTTATTCATAAAATATCCATAAATTGGAAGTGCTGTACGTGCGCCTTGACCTTGATTCGTAGATCTAAAACGCACCCCACGATCTTCAGCTCCAACCCATACTCCTGTAGCTAAATCTGGTGTTAATCCAATAAACCAACCATCTGAGTTACTTTGAGTTGTACCAGTTTTACCAGCAGTTGGATAAGGAATATTCGCCCAAGCTTGACCGCTACGGATACTTGATGCAGTACCTGAACGACATACTTCTTTCATCATATCAATGATGGAGTATGCATACGTTTCATTGAATACTTCACGCGTAACAAACTTATTTGTGTAAATCTCATTACCGTAACGATCTTCAATGCGAAGTATGGTTGTTGGTTTGTTAAATAAACCATGATTCACAAACATCGCTTGTGCAGCTACCAATTGATATAAAGACATATCCACAGAACCCAAGGCCATGGAAGGAGTCAAATCACGTTTTGTTAATTTGATATCCATCAGTTCTAAGACGTTTCCTAAAATTTTTGGACCGTTATTCCCCATGTGGTTAATGGTCCAAGCAGCAATGTTGTTTAACGAATTTGCTAGTCCTTTTTTGATAGAAACTGTTCCTCCTTCACCGCCACTTCCACCTGGACACCACGTTTTGAAATAGGTTCCATCGTCGTGATATAGTTTGATACAATGTCTTACGTTTTCAACCTTTGTACATGGTTTAATAACCCCCATCGACATCGCAGTTGCATATACAAATGGTTTCATTGTTGAACCAACCTGACGTGTACCTTGTCGCACGTGGTCATACGCAAAGTGGTCAATATCTGTTCCACCTACCCATGCTTTCACGAAGCCAGTTTCAGGTTCAATGGACAATAAACCTGCTTGCAACATTCCTTTGTAATACTTGATAGAATCCATTGGAGACATCAAACGTTCTTCTTCGCCATCCCATGTAAATACTTTAATCGGAATTTTTTCTTTGAATTTCTCGATGATTTGTTCTTCTGTAAACCCAGCGTTTGCCATGTTGTAATAACGATCTGAACGCTTAATTGCAGTATTCATGATGTTTTTGTATTCATCATCTTTGATGTCATTAGAGAAAGGATAATTACGTAATCCTCTGTTGTTTTGATCAAATTGAGGTTGTAGCGTTTGACTTAGATGTCTTTTCACAGCCTCTTCCGCATATACTTGCATGCGGTAATCAACGGTTGTATAGATACGTAATCCATCTTCATAGATGTTGTATGGACGACTTTTATCTTCCGGATCATCTAAGTTTCGTTTGTAAATTACGTAGTCACCATATTCGTCTTTTTCAGCCAATAAGTCAACTATTTCTTTACGAACTGCTTCACGGAAGTACGTTGCTCTCCCTTTTTTGAAATTTAATTGTTGGAAATTAGATCGAATAGAAGTTGTTTTTAATTTGTCGTATTCTTCTTGGGTCATTTTAACACGCAATCCATCGTTACCTTTATTGCTATTTTTCAACCATTGGAAAAGTACTTGGTTTCTTCTTTCCCAAGCACGAATACTATCTTTTTCGCGTGCTGCAGCAACTTCACTTGCAGGAACAGCATTTGGAGAAATCCCTTTATTATTTGCGATTATCCCTCTATAATTTTTTTGTGTAAAGGTGTAAGGATTAAATAACGTTGGGTTTTTACACATACCAACCAACATAGCAGCCTCTTGTTTAGTTACCGTTTGAGGTGTTTTGTTATAGTAAATCTTACAAGCATTTGCGATACCTACAGCGTTATATAAGAAATCAAATTGATTCAAATACATCGTGATTATTTCTTCTTTCGTAAAAGTTTCTTCAATACGTGTAGAGATGATATTTTCACGTACTTTTTCCACCAAACGACTTACTTTGCGACCGATACTTCCAAACCAAGGTTTCGATTCTTCTTCACCGTTTGCACGGTCTTCACGTTGCTTTAAAGTAAATAATTGTTTTGCTAATTGTTGCGTTATGGTAGACGCACCACCCGCACTACCTGCATTTGCTACTGCTCGCGCGAGTGCTTTGAAGTCAATACCAGAATGATCAAAAAAGCGTTCATCTTCGGTTGAAATTAAAGCATCCGTTATAAAAGGAGATATAGAATCGTAGTGTGCTACAACACGATTTACTTTCCAATAACGACCTAGTTCTGTTTGACCATCGTTCGCATACACAATAGAAGCAGAAAGTTGAGGGTCTTTTAAATCTTCAATCGAAGGAAGATCGGTAAAAGATTGATAAATTAATAAAGTAATGATTAATGTGACAGGAAAAGTTCCGATAATCCAAAATAGACGCGTGTATTTGCGCGTTTTTTCAGGAGAGGAAAACTTCGATTGATGTGTTGGTCCTTTTTTAGCCATATCGCGTACATTTTATCCAAAAAAAAGTGCTTCGAGGAGCACTTTTTACGTATTAATTATTTTTTCTTCAGGGAATCTTTTACAAAAATTTCAATCGCTGCAGTCATACTTGGAGCATTGGGTTGCGGTGCATGAACATCCAAGCGAAGGTTATTTTTAATTACAGCATTTGCGGTTGTTGGACCAAAAGCAGCAATTAAAGTGTTGTTTTGCTTGAAGTCAGGGAAGTTTTTGAATAAGGATTCAATTCCCCCAGGACTAAAGAACACGAGCATGTCGTAGTAAACATCTTCTAAATCACTTAAATCAGATGCTACCGTTCTGTATAACATTGCTTTTGTGAAGTTGATATTGTGTGCTTCCAATGTTTCAGGAATCTTGTCGCGAAGAATATCTGTACAAGGCAATAAATATTTTTCGCCTTTGTGCTTTTTCATACTGTCCATCAATTCTTCAATGGTTTGTTTTCCAAAGAAAATTTTACGTTTTCTGTAGGTAACATATTTTTGAAGATAGAGTGCAACAGCTTCAGAGATACAGAAATATTTCAAGGTATCTGGAACGGTATAACGTGTTTCTTGGGCAATTCTAAAGAAGTGATCAATCGCATTTTTAGAGGTCATGATAACCGCAGTATACTCATTAAAATCAATTCTTTGTGTACGAAATTCTTGTGCACTCACCCCTTCCACTTTGATAAATGGACGAAAATCTATCTTTAGCTTGTATTTATCAGCTAAATCAAAATAAGGAGACTTATCTCCTTCAGGTTTAGGTTGAGAAACCAAAATTGTTTTGATGCTCAAAATGCTTATTATTAAGTTAATTCTATTTTATAATTTACCTTCTATCAGCATCCACAAGGGATACATAGGTATAATCTCAAACATACAAAAGTACAAAATAATATAATACCATGATATGCCCTTCGAAAATGCGAAAATAAATCCTCTAAAAATTCGGTAAACGTAGAATACACAAAGAATAATAAAAATAAAATAGGCAAAAAATTGTGCGTTTTGAGCGTTAAAAACCCATAGTAATAATAAGAACGAAAATACAATTCCTAAAAATTTACAAATCGCCCAGTTAGTTAATTTGATTGCATTGGTGATACCAACTTCTCCAGTGACATATTCTACGAGCGTTAAAAATAAATACGGACCAAAAAGAAAAAGCAAAGGTGTATAAATTACCGCTAGTACGGTACTTGTATGGATCTGCTCATGAAAAAAATCAATCGTTAAATAGAGTAAACAACTGGAACAGATTAAAAAATTTACAAGTAAACAAAAAGAGGAAAGTGCTGTTAAAGGCATTTCTTCGTAGGCAATTTTTTCGATAGAGCGATTTTTGTAGATACTTTTAGTGATTGCTACTAAAAAATACGATGAACTCATACGAGCAAAGGTGATGAGTAAGATTCCTAAAGAAAGAAAAAGCGTAATCGTACCATACAAGGAATTAACTCGTGGAGAAAGTAGTTTTGGAACTACAACCTCTTGTGTGTTTTTAAGAATCTCAAATGCGAGTGTAATCAATTTGTAGGTCTTTATTTAGACTGTAAAATTAATGTTTTGTTTTTAGTTTATATTCTATTATAATAGTAATTTTGTGGCTCGAATCATATTACTTAATTATGAAGACAGATTTATATACACACCCAGATTATTTCAATTTGGATGATTTGTACACAGAAGAACAACTATTAATTAGAGACGCTGCTCGTGCATGGGTGAAAAAAGAAGTTTCACCAATTATTGATGAACACTATGAGAAAGCGACTTTCCCAAAACACTTATTACGTGGTTTAGGTGAAATCGGTGCGTTTGGACCTTATATTCCAGAGCAATACGGTGGACCAGGGTTAGACCAAATCTCTTATGGTTTAATTATGCAAGAATTGGAAAGATGTGATTCAGGACTTCGTTCGACTGCATCTGTTCAAAGCTCCTTAGTGATGTATCCTATTTGGAAATACGGAAATGAGGAACAAAAAATGAAATACCTTCCAAAATTAGCGACTGGAGAAATGATGGGATGTTTTGGTTTGACTGAACCAGATCATGGATCAAATCCTGGTGGAATGATTACTAACTTCAAAGATGCTGGTGATCACGTAATTTTGAATGGTGCAAAAATGTGGATTTCAAATGCTCCTTTTGCTGATATCGCAGTGGTTTGGGCAAAAGATGAGACTGGAAGAATTCATGGTTTGATCGTTGAACGTGGTATGGAAGGTTTCTCAACTCCTGAAATGCATGGTAAACTTTCGTTACGTGCTTCTTCTACAGGAGAATTAATCTTCGTTGATGTGAAAGTTCCTAAAGCTAATATTTTACCAAACAAATCTGGTTTAGGTGCTCCACTTGGATGTTTGGATTCAGCGCGATTTGGAATTGCTTGGGGTGCTTTAGGTGCTGCCATGGATTGCTACGATCAAGCATTGAGATATTGTAAAGAAAGAACACAATTTGGTGTTCCAATTGGATCTTTCCAATTACAACAAAAGAAATTGGCTGAAATGATTACTGAAATCACAAAAGCACAATTATTAACGTTCCGTTTGGGGCAATTGAGAAATGAAGGAAGAGCTACTTCTGCACAAATTTCAATGGCAAAACGTAACAACTGCGAAATCGCGATTAACATTGCTCGTGAAGCAAGACAAATCCACGGTGGAATGGGTATTACGTCAGAATATTCTATGATGCGTCATATGGCAAACTTAGAGTCTGTTATTACGTATGAAGGTACACACGATATCCACTTGTTAATTACAGGTATGGATGTGACTGGAATTCCAGCATTTACACGTGATATGAAATAATATTCTTTAAAATATAACATTAAAAGCTGTCTCAACCGAGGCAGCTTTTTTTGGTTTATAACAGGTATATATACGCGTTTCCATTCCTATTTGTTATAGGTAGATTTGTAGTATTATCCTCGATTTTTCAAACCACATACTAATTAATCATCTCCTATTTTAATAATAATAGATACTTTTATGTTTAAAATTTTTCCAGATGAGTAGTTTCTTGCTGTTTTTTACATTTTTAGGCGTGTTCTCTGCCTATGCTCAAACATCTTCCGATCCATCTTATTTGAAAGGGTTAGAATTGGAGAAACAAACCAAATACGCAAAAGCAATCAAAGAATTTTCAAAAGCAATTGCTACTAATGCGACAGATCATGTGTTTTTTGTAGAACGTGGTAAGTGTAATTTTTACCTAAATAATTTCCAAAGTGCCTACGACGATTTTGCGGAATCGCTGAAATTAAAACCTAAAAATGATTATGTCTACTTGATGCTAGCACGTGTATATTTTGCTGTCAATAACAAACAAGAGGCAATCAACAATGCAGATATGGCATTAAAATATGCTACTGTGGATTCTATAAAAAAAGCAGTTCACCTTGTTAGAGCAGATTCAAAACAAGGTTTACAAGCCTACAACGATGCGTATGAAGGGTATAAAAAGGTATTGTTTTATGATTCAACAAATATTGCTGCCTTAAACAATATTGCGTTGGCATTAATGGATTTAAAACGTACAGATGAGGGCTTGAATTATTTGCACAAAATAATACGAATTGATTCGTTGAATTTACCAGCAATCTGTAATTATGGGTTTCTCTACCAGCAAAAAGAGGACTATGAAAAGTCCATTTTCTATTACAAAAAAGCAATGAAATTAGATCCTACGAGTTTTATTGTATTGAATAATTTGGGTTACTCAGAATTTTTAAATGGGGATGTTGAAATGGGATTGACCCACATCAATGCATCCATCAAGTTAAATAGTAATAATTGTTATGCATACCGAAATAGAGCATTGATTTATATTAAAAAAGAAGATAAACAAAGCGCATGTAAAGATTTGTACACAGCGATAGCATATGGTTTTACGGATCAATATGGCACGGAAGTAGAAAATTTAATAGACGAACACTGTAAAAAAAATAAATAATGAAAAAGATTACCCTTATCGTTTTAGGTATTTGTACAGCATTACAATTAACAGCACAAACTAAAAAAGACGCTTCATCTGCCTCTTTTACGCCTTCTGGTGAATTCTTAGTAGAAGGATTAAACTTTCATAATGAAGGTAAATACCGAGAAGCAATCAATGCATATCGCAAAATATCATTAAGTGATACATTGGGAATGGTTGCTGCTTATGAGTTGGCTTTAAGTTATGTTGCTTTTGAAAAACCAGATAGTGCTATCTATTATGCGAATTATATTTTAGGGTTTAAAACAGAATACAGAAGAGACGCTTACGATGTATTGGGAAGTGCGTATGATATTGCGAAACAGCCAGAAAAAGCATTAGAGGTTTATGAACAAGGGTTAAAAGAATTTCCAGGGTACCATAAGTATTATTTTGAAAAAGGAATTACTCTTCAAAACATGAAGAAATATCCTGAGGCGGTTACTAATTATCAGAAAGCAATTGAAATTAATCCTTACCACTCTTCGAGTCATTTGCGTTTAGGAATGTTGGCTTTGAATAATGATATGTTGGTGCCTGGCGTAATGTCTTTATTGCAATTCTTAATTATCGAGCCTGGAACAAATCGTTCGTTGCAAGTATTGATTGAATTAGAAAAACATTTAAAACGCGATACTGTTATTGAAAAAGATAGTATTAAATATAGTACTCCAGGAGAAAATACATTTGCAGATCTAGACGAAATGTTGCGTTCTAAAATTGCTTTAAATGATGCGTACAAAACAAAAATTAAGTTGTCTTATTTTGGTATCATCAAACAATTACAGTTGATGTTTGAGAAAATGGAATTAAATCCTGCAGATAAAGGATATTGGAATACTTACTACACGCCAATTTTAAAAGGTATGTGGGATAAACAATTATTCGAACCGTTCATTTATTATATTTTCCAATCTACAAACGATAAGGTGGAGGTGAAAATGTTGAAAAAGAAGAAAAAAGAAATTGCAATCGTTACAGATTATATCATCGAATTATTGAATGAAAAAAGAAAAATGAAAGAGGTAACAATCAATGGTGTTAAATCTAAAAAACGTCATTGGTATGGAGATGGTGGTTTATTAAATGCAATAGGCGAATTCGATGAAGCAAAACAAATTCGAACTGGTGATTGGGTGATTTACAATGATTATGGCTATGTAGATTCTGAAGGTAAATACGCAAAAGATGGTAAAAAGACTGGTATATGGAAAGCTTATTATGACAATGGAATGATGAGTTCTGAAGTTAATTATCTTAACGATGAGTTAGATGGTAAGTATTCCTTGTATTATTCCAATGGATCAATTAAAGAAACAGGGGTTTATAAAAAGGGGAAAATTGATGGTGAAGTGAAATCGTTCAATGCAGCGAGTGCTCCGTCTTCTTCTACCATGTATAAAAATGGTGTTGCGGAAGGTGATTACTTGGATTATGATAATTTCGGGAATTTAGTTGGTAAATTTTCGAGTAAGGCGGATAAACCTACAGGCAAGTTTTTTACTTATTTTGAAGATGGGGTTAAAAAACTAGAAGGTGCTTATGTGAACGGAGAAATTGATGGTAAAATGACAGAGTATTACCACAATGGTAACGTAGAAAGTGAAGGTGTTTTTGCAAATGGTAAGAAAACAAAGGAATGGAAATACTATTTTGCAGATAAAAAAATCAAAGAAGTAGGTTCCTTCTTGGAGGATAACCGAACTGGAACTTGGAAAGATTACCATGATAATGGAAAATTGTTTTCGGAATCTGTTTTCAAAGATGGTTTATTAGAAGGTAAAGCAACTTATTATAGTGAGGAAGGGAAGTTGTTTTCTGAAGTTGAATATAAGGCTGGTGATATTATGAAATACCGTTTTTTAGATAAAAATGGTAAGGAATTAGCTAAAGGGGAGAACAAAGGAGGGAAAATGGTTTACAAAAAATATAACTCTGCTGGATTTTTAGTGTCGGAAGGAACTTTTGAAAAAAACAAAGAAGAAGGAATTTGGAAATATTATACTGCAACGGGACAATTGTCGTATCAATTGAATTATAAAAATGGTTTAGCTGATGGAAAAGCAACGTATTTCTTTCCAAATGGCACTACTAAACGCAAAGAGTATACAAACAAAGACGGATTTGCGGATGGTTATTATAAAGAGTATTTCTTGAATGGTGTTTTAAAATCTGAGGGTTGGTACAAAGAGGATATGCTTCATGGATTATGGAAATATTATTATCCAAATGGAAAATTGGATGAGGTAAAATATTATACGAATAATGAGCTTACTGGTACAATCGAATATTATTATCCAAACGGGAAAAAATATGCGCAAGATATGTACGACCAAAACAATATATTTTTCAAGCATGTTATTTTTGATACCCTAGGAAATGTGCTTAAAACCTGTGATGTAAAATATGGAAATGGTCCTTTTGAATCCATCTTTTTAAATGGTAAGCCTGCGCATATTGGTACCTTCAAATATGAGTATTATGATGGTTTAGAAACGGTTAATTATCCAGATGGTAAGAAAAGAACGGAGATCCAAAATAAATATGGAAAAGAACATGGTCCTAAAATTAGTTATTGGCCAAATGGAACAGTGAAACAAATAGATACGCTTGAGTTTAACGTAACAAATGGTATTTGCAAATCGTTTTATGACAATGGTAAATTAGAAACTCAATACCGCAATGTCAATGGAAATACAGAAGGTGAATTAGTTTCTTACCATAAAAATGGCACAATACGAGTAAAAGGTAATTTCAAAGAGGATGATCGACACGGATATTATTTTGTGTATGGTCAAGATGGTATGTTACGTTACCGTTTGAATTATCATTACGGACAAATATTGAGTTATTCGTATGAGGATAAAGCAGGTGCTATGCTTCCTGAAATCATGTTACCAAAAGGTACTGGAACGGTGAAATCGTTCTATAAAAATGGTCAACCTTCTGCTGAATTTGGAGTTGAAGCAGGTTATTACAATGGAACTTTCAAGTTCTTCTATTCTACTGGCGCAATAGAATCGGAAGAAAAATATTTGTTTGGTGATTTAATGGGTACTTCAAAGGAATATACTTCTACAGGAAAAATAAAAGAAGAAAGCAACTATGTGTTGGATAATTTAGATGGTGTTTGTACAGAATATTCGGATGCTGGAGTGATTAAGACACAAGACACGTATAAATTAGGCTTTAAACATGGTGTTTGTAAAACGTTTGATGACAAAGGAAATCTGAAACAATCTGTAATTTATTATAATGGAGTACCGCTTAAATAATTATATACTCGCATTTTTTTTACTGTTGAGTTATTCATGTGTTGAAGCTCAATCAGTAGATGAATATTTGGAAATAAAAAAAGTATATCCAAATGCGGATATGTATTACACAAACATTGAGGATCATATTAAAATTTTTTACGATAAGGAAAAAGTAAAAATTGATCATATCAGTACGCGTGAGGATATGTATTTGACGGATCAATCCAAAAGTAGAACGGAGCGCTCTGTTTCATATTCGGATTTATTTAATGAAATTAAGTCGATTGAAGCGTATGCGTTAGTGCCAAAAGGTAAACGTTATTCAAAACTTAAGGTCGTGGATTTTATCGAATCTAAGTCTACAAATAGCTCTGTTTTTTACGATGATCAAAATACTAAATCATTTAAATTTGAAGGGATTGAACCTGGAGCAAGAACCTATTTTTCATACAAAGAGGACATCAAAGATGTAAAGTTTCTTTTTCCTATTTATCTCAAAGAATATAGCCCGGTAAAAATTACGCATGGAACCTTGAAATATCCAAATTCGGTGAAATTAAATTACAAGGTTTTTGGGGATACTAACGGTTTGTCTTTGCATTTAACTAAAAAGGTGACAGGCAGTGAAACGCTGTTAACATGGGAAGTAACCAATACTGCTGCTATTCCGTTTGAAGGTTCTACGTGTAATGTGAAATATTATGCACCACATATCATTTTTTGGATAGAGGAATATGTAAGTCAAGGAAAAACGATTCCGGTGTGTACTGATATTAAACAACTGTACCAAACGAATTACGCATTGATTAAAGAGGTGCAAGCGGAAAATTCTCCACTCGTAAAACAGATGGCGGATTCCATCGTGCAGGGTGCAAAAACGGACCTAGAAAAATTGAAAAAACTCTATTATTTTACACAAAATCACATCAAATACATAGCTTTTGAAGATCGTATGGGTGGTTATGTGCCTCGATATGCAAGTGATGTAATTACAAAACGTTTTGGGGATTGTAAGGACAAAGCGAATCTTTTGCGTTCGATGTTAAAATCGGTGAATATCCCTTCTTACTTGACGTGGATTGGAACGAGAGATATTCCCTATAGTTTTCAAGAATTACCTACCAATTCTTTGTTCAATCACATGATTGCAGCTACTCGTATTGACAATCAGTGGGTGTTTTTAGATGGTACTGCTGAGGATCATGGATTGCAAGTAATTCCCTCGCACATCCAAGGAAAAGAGGCATTAATCAGTATTTCGGCAGATTCATTTGTGGTGGCAAAGGTGCCAGTTGCGAACTTACAAGATAATTTCTACAAGGATCAGATTCGTTTGTCGTTGGATAAAGAGGATGTGCTTAAAGGTAGCTATGAGTTGTCGATGGGTGGGAACTGGAAAACACGTATGGTAGGATACATTGCTGGATTGACCGAAAAAGATAAGGAAAAAGAACTTCAAGGCTTATGTCAGGAGGGTAGTAATAAGTCTTCCGCTGTTTTAAAAGGTATTAAAGGGTTAAAAGAACGAGATACGACCTTACATATTGGACTGGATTTTACCTTGCCGAATTACATTCGTCGGGTGAATAAAAAGATTTATGTCAACATGAACTATGTGAAACAATTGGAATCAGATGATATTGATATTCCTAAACGTGAGTTGGATGTAGAAAATGACTTTCCGTATTATTTTGAAACTACTTTACGTCTTAAAATTCCAGATGGCTATAAATGTACGTATTTGCCAACTGTAAGTAATTTCAAGACGAATGATTTTGGGTATGAATTTGTCTATAAACAAGAAAAAAATGAAATCATTTTGGTAAAACGCATCGATGTCAATTACCAAATTTTACCCAAAAGTAAATTTCAATCGTGGAATACGATGATTGAATCCTTAAAAGCGAATTACAAAGAATCCATCGTATTGGAGCCTATAAATTAAATACCATGAAAAAAACAACACTTCTTATTGCCTGTGTACTTTTGTGTACGTTGCATCTAAACTTATTTGCACAAAACATTGAATTTAAAAATTACGAATGGTCGGATACGGTGACTATTAGTAAAGTTCCTGCGAGTATGAGTAAGGAAAATAGCGTTATTATTTTTGAAAAGAAAACGTTTGAATATTGTTTTAATAGTCAAGGAATGTTGGAAGAGTACATGTTGATACACAAAAAGATAAAGGTACTCCAAGAAAAAGGGATAGAGGATAATAATAAGTTATACATCGGAACGTATTCTGCGGATGAGGTATTGACTTTTAAAGCACGCGTTATTTCTCCGGATAATAAGAAAACAGAAATGTTTAAAGGAGATACAAAAATGGTGAATGAAGAGGGATCAAACTACATGGTATTGGCGGTAGAAGGGTTGACTGTAGGATGTGATCTAGAGTTTTTTTACATCAAGCAATTGAATCCTAATTTCTTCAATACGTTTCGTTTTCAGGATCAAAAAAACCGTTTGAAAACAGAGTTTACAATGATTACTCCTAAGAGTTTAACGTTTAAAACGAAGTCGTATAACAGTTTACCAGCAATCAAGGATACGCTAATCAATAAGAAACGTTATTATACCTTGAAATTAGGTTTAATTGAAGCGATGGACGAGGAGAAGTATGCTGCTTACGATGCTTCTGTAATGCGTGCAGAGATTAAATTAAGTCAAAATTTAGATGCTGGGAATGCTGAGTTATATACATGGGCAGGTGCAGCAAGTCAGATCTATAAAAACGTGCATTTTGAAAATACAGACGAGTCTAAAGATGTCAAAAAGGTGTTAAAGCAATTTAAATGTACGGAGCCTGAATGTTTGATACGCGAGATTGAAGCTTATATCAAAGGGAATTTTAATATTCAGGACATTGATGGGAATGACGATGTTGCTTCTACGTTTAAACGTAAATATACTTCTACGATGGGAATGTTGAAGTTGTACGTGCGTTTCTTTGAGCAAGCGGGTATTCCGTTTGAATTGGTTGTAGGAAATGATAAGTTTAGTTCAAAATTTGACCCTTCGTTTGAAACATGGCAGTATTTAGAGGAATATTTATTTTATTTCCCTAAGCTTCAAAAATACCTAACACCAACGAATGATGCTTTGCGTTTTGGCTTTTTCCCAGGTGGACTAATGATGACAGATGCATTGTTTATCAAAGAAATAGGCATTGGTGACACGAAAACTGCATTGGGTAAAATTCAGAAAATTGGAGAAATTCCGATGGAAAAAACGTACAACAATATGGATATTAACATGACGTTAGATCCAGCTACCTTGAAATCTAAGTTAAAAGTAACGCATACCACAAATGGTTTCATGGCGGCTGATATTCGTATGTTCTATTTTTATGCTACAGCGGAGGATCGTTTGAAATACACAGAGTCGACGTTTAAATACGGTGTTAAAGATGCTGTATTATCGAATTTAGAGGTGAAAGGCTACGACATTGCAAAGGGAGAAACGGAAACAGACTTTGTATTAACTGCTGATGTAGCGAGTAGTGAATTGATTGAAAAAGCTGGTGGCGATATCATTGTAAAAATTGGTGAGTTGATCGGTGAACAATCAGAAATGTACCAAGATAAAGACCGAAAAATGGATATGGAATTGGAAAACACGCATTCTTATACGCGTAAGATCGTATTTACTGTTCCTGCTGGTTATGAAGTGAAGGGTATGGAGACATTTAATTTTGCATCAGAATTCGACAACAAAGACGGTCGTAAATCTGGCTTTGTGTCTAAAGCTCGCAAGGAAGGAAATCAGGTAATCATTGACGTACGCGAATATTACGCGAGTATTTTTTACCCAAAATCCTTGTTTGAAGCCTATAAAAAAGTGATAAACTCCGCAGCAGATTTTAATAAATTGACCTTGATTTTGGTGAAGAAGTAAGCAGATTATTTCAATTGATTATTGATTAATACAGCTTATTTTAGTTTAAAAAACGTCAATTTTAGGTAACTTATTGATAGATAAGTTATTTTTGCGTCCATGAAATTTCTGAAAGATTTATGTATGAGTTATTGCCGAAGGATTAACTTCGTTAATGCTACACTTTACAAATCCAGCAGAGCTAGTATTTTATGAGAGAATTGATACGAACTTTTATTAAAGAACACATTGGTATTCTAATTATTTTATTAGTTGCAGTATTACTTCGTTTTTATCATTTAGTTGACATCCCTTTCACTCACGATGAATTAAGCACGCTTTTTAGAACTTATTATACTTCTTTCGATGATTTGATTAAAATGGGTGTAATTGGGGATACTCATCCTGCTGGACTACAAGTGTTTGTTTACTATTTTAAAATGATTTTTGGTAGTGAAGAGTGGGTAATCAAAATCCCTTTTTTATTGTTTGGACTTGTATCTATTTGGCTTGTTTATGTGATTTATTCGAAGTGGTATAACAAAACACTTGGACTCATTTCGGCATCTTTCTTAGCAACATTACAATACACAGTAATGTATAGTCAAATTGCACGTCCATACATCAGTGGGATGTTTTTTGTTTTAGCCCTTGTTTATTTTTGGAATGCTTTATTTATCGAGAAAAAACAGCACTGGTCAAATTATGTTGGCTATGTTTTAATGGCTGACTTATGTTTATATAACCACCATTTTTCAGCATTGATGGCTGTCATCATTTCTGTTACAGGTTTGTTTTTTGCAGATCGCAGAACAAGTTGGAAATACTTATTAGCTGGATTAGGCATTGTGTTTTTGTATTTACCACACCTTTCTATTTTACACGCGCAGTTAGCATTAAAAGGCTTGGGGTGGGTAAGTAAACCTACCATTCTTTTTGTGCGAGATTATTTTTGCTACCTCGGTCAATTTTCATGGATTACCCTTGTTTTGTGTGTTGGATTGATAGGTATATCCTTTATTCGTTTTCAGAAACGTGTTTATTTTTCAAAGATAACGCTTATATCTCTGGTGTGGTTTGTGTTGCCGTTTGCTATTGGTTACTTATATTCTGTATATCGCTCACCATTGTTACAATATTCGGTATTGATTTTTAGTTTTCCTTTTCTATTTCCAGTTTTATTTGGTGGAATACAACGATTTTCAAACAGGATAAATCTTGTTCTAGTTGTGCTCATCCTTTGTATTAATAGTACGTTGCTCATTTTTCACCGAAAACATTACACCTTGTTTTATCATTCGATTTATAAAGCTTTTGTATTAGACGAAAAAAACGTTGCTCACGATAAACCAATAGTTTTATTTGATGCTCATCATACAAATAAAGATATGGTTGCTCATTATCTTAAAAAATGGAAAGTAACATATGATTACAGATGGGTTAATTCATTTAAAAATAGTAGTGAGTTAAGTGCTTATCTCAAAGAGATGTCAAAAACTTATCCCGTATTATACCTCGGCTCTATTGGTGAGTCATTGCCTAATTTGATACCAATCATTCAAGAATATTACCCAACATTAGTAAAAAGAAAGGATTATATTTCGGGAAGTACCTTCGTTTTTTCGAAGGGTAAATCAACAACTCATATACTTACATCCATGCAATTTAATAAAGATGAAGCAAATTGGCAGCAGTTGAATAAGTATGCTAATTACCTTCAATCTGGTCATTTTTTCATGGATAGTACATTGGAATATTCATTGAGTTATTCAGGGTTTTTAAATGAATTAGTACCCGAAAAGTATGATATTATGGATGTTTCATTGCGTATAAAAGTTCCGTCTAATTCGTGCTCTGCTAGTATTGTCACTACGATAGATACACCAAATGGGCCTTTGGATTGGAGGTCAACCAATTTTTCTGATTTTGTGGATTCAACGCATGTAAAATCAGAATGGATAGTGATAAAACATAGCACCTATTTGACTGATGAGGTGCGAAACACGTCCAATGCAAAACTAAGTGTTTACGTTTGGAATGCAAATAAAGAAGCATTTTTGGTGGATGATATACAAATTACTTTGCGCAAAGAAAACCCAGTTCGATATGGGTTGTATTATCCGGTACCGTAGTTTTTTTGATTGTTAGAATACTTCCTTCACAGACTTATTAAGTAGTATTAAAAATGATGGTGAAATCATTTGTAGGGATGTTTTATGTATCCAATTTTAATGCATTTGAGGCGTAATGGACAAAAAGTAGGCTGAAATTTTGAACTTATGTTCAAGTGGACAAAAAGTAGGCTGTTTTTTTTCTGATTTTTTCAAATCGTGTTTTCTTATTTTGTACATTTCCCTTGTCAAAAGAAACAGAATCAAGCTCTGCTGGA
>CANGOA010000053.1 GCA_947455255.1 Flavobacteriia bacterium
AATCAACCTTTTGCTAATTTTATTCACCCGGACGATTTACCGGCGACAGGAGAGGCAGTTGCTCAGTTGGAAAGAGGGGATTTATTAATAGATTTTGAAAATAGATACCGTAAAGCAGATGGAACATATATTTGGGTGGGCTGGAGAGCTGCGCCGGATACAAATACGGGTAATCTTTTTGCCACAGGACGTAATGTCACTGAAAGAAAACAAAAGGATGAAGAATTAGCAGCAGCCTTACAATCGGTAAAGGATTACCAAGTTGCTTTAAATGAAATTGCAATTGTATCGGTATCCGATGTAAAAGGGGATATTATATTAGCAAATGATAATTTCTGTAAAATTTCAGGGTATTCTCAAGAAGAATTAATTGGTAAGAATCACCGTATAGTGAAATCAAATTTAGTGCATAAATCTGTTTTTGAAAACTTATGGAAGACTATTAGTTCAGGTAAAATATGGCGTGGAGAAATCTGTAATCGTAATAAAAATGGAGAAATTTATTGGGTGGATACATTAATTGTGCCATTCATTGATGAGAGTGCTAAAATCTATCAATATTTCTCTATCCGTTATGATATAACAGAGCGTAAGGCCCAAGAAAAATTGAAAGAACAAAATATTGAGCTTCAAAAACAGAATGAAATTGTGGAGCAACGAACCAAGTTGAAAGAACGTTTCTTGGCAAACATGAGTCATGAAATACGTACTCCTATGAACTCCATACTTGGTCTTAGTAATTTATTGGAAAAAGTAGGTACGTTAAACAGTAAACAATTGGAATATTTAAGAACGATACGTATCAATTCTAACAACTTGTTACATATTATCAATGATATTTTGGATCTATCTAAGATTGATGAAGGTAAAATAACAATCGAAAATCGAGAAATTTCCATTCCTTCTATTATTTCTAATATCACGCTATCATTAGTTCCTTTAGCACAAGAAAAAGGGATCTCGTTAGTAAATAAAATCGATGCGAATATCCCTGAAATACTGATTGGAGATGAAACGAAACTCAATCAAATTGTAACTAACATTACCAATAATGCAATCAAATTTACCCAAAAAGGGGAGGTTGAAATACGTGCTACATGTGATAAATTAACGAAAGATTTCGCAATAGTTCGTTTTGCAATTCAAGATTCAGGAATAGGAATAGAACAAAACAAATTAAATGAAATCTTTGAACCTTTTACGCAAGAAAATGATTCTACAACGCGTTTATATGGAGGTACTGGTCTTGGATTGACGATTTGTAAAAAGTTAGTCGAAGAAATGGGAGGTAAATTGATTGTTACCAGTAAAGTGAACGAAGGTTCTACCTTTATTTTTTCATTAATTTTTCCTTTACAAAAAGAACAAAAAGAACAAAAAGAACAAAAAGAACAAAAATTACTTTCTAAATTCGATGCATATAAAATTCTTCTAGTAGAAGACAACCCATTCAACCAAATGGTGGCGGAAGATACGTTAATGGCATGGAATGGTAATTTACAGATTACGATTGCTGATAATGGTTCCGATGCACTTGAAAACATTTCGAATAATACCTACGATGTGATTTTACTAGACATTGAATTGCCAGATATTTCTGGTTTTGAGGTAAGTAGAGAAATACGACAAAAATTAAAAGTACACACTTCTATCATTGCGATGACTGCACATACCGAACAAAAAGAATTAAACAAAGCGATTGATTCAGGTATGAATGATTTTATTAGTAAGCCATTTGATGAGACAGAACTATTCACGAAACTTGGAAAATGGATCTCCAAATAATCCATAATTTATAACCCATAATTCATAACCCATTACATGGTTCCAGAAAACGAAAAAGATAGATTAAAAGCACTGCAGAGTTATTCTATCCTAGATACACTTCCTGAAGCAGAGATAGATAGAATTACGGAATTAGCTTCCATTATCTGTGAAACGCCCATTGCATTGGTAAGTTTATTGGATGAAAATCGTCAGTGGTTTAAATCCAAGGTAGGATTGGATGTTCCAGAGACTCCAAGAGATATTTCTTTTTGTCAGTTTGCGATCCTAGGAGATGACACGTTTGAAGTAGAAAATGCCTTAGAAGATGAACGTTTTGTTAATAATCCTTTGGTAACTGGTTTTCCTGAAATCCGTTTTTATGCTGGGTATCCTTTAACGGATCCCGACGGATTTAACCTAGGAACATTGTGTGTGATAGATCAAATTCCGCATAAATTATCGGAAAAACAAAATAGAGCACTTCGAATTTTAGGAAAAGAGGTTGTGACTTTGATTATCAATTGTAAAAAGGCACAAGAATTAAATGTGTATAAATCGTTTTTTGAAAATTCGATTGATTTGATGAGTTTCCGTAAAATAAGCTCTACTACATTACAACACATAAACGAATCATATACACGTATTTTAGGTTGGTCGCAAGAAGAATTAAAATCAATTTCTATGATGGAATTAATTCATCCCGATGAAATAAACAATGTAACTGAAATTTTTCAAAGACTTAAGAACAAAGAATCTATTCGCTTAGAAATACCTGTAAAAACTAAATCGGGTGATTATAAAATATTGGATTTAAGTATGACTCCCAATAGTGATGGATCAGAGGTTTATACAATTGGTAAAGATATTACGGAAAATAAAAAAATTAAATCGGAACTTGAGAAAACCAAATCAGAATTAAATGCCATTTTTGACTGTTTGGAAGAGGGGATTGTGGTTCAAGAAATGGATGGAACGATCATTAATTGTAATCCTGCTGCTTGTACAATATTACAATTATCGGAAGACCAATTAAGAGGAAAAAAATCCATAGATCCAGATTGGAAATCTATTCATGAAGATGGTTCCGATTTCCCTGGGGAAACGCATCCAGCTATGATGGCTTTGAAAACTGGTAAATCGGTACATAATGTGAAGATGGGGGTTCGTATTTTGGATGGAGTTACTACTTGGATAAATATAAATGCGATTATTTTACCCGATAAAAAAGGAGTAGTGTGTAGTTTTCAAGATATTACAAGTATTAAAATGATTGAAGAAAATAGGATTCAATTAGTACAATTAGAAGCAAAAAATAAAGTAGCAGAAGAAGTAATTAGAGCGAAAGAAGAGTTTTTAGCCAACATGAGTCATGAGATTCGTACGCCAATGAATTCAATTATCGGTCTTGGTAATTTATTAACGAAAGCTGGAAATTTAAATGATAAACAACACACTTATTTAGAAGTTATTCAACAAAATTCTGCTAACCTACTACGTATTGTAAATGATATATTAGATTATTCAAAACTAGAATCAGGTAAATTAGAATTTGAAAAAATTGATTTTAATTTGAAACAATCCATTTTGTCGAATATTGAATCCTTGAAAGTGATTGCGGATAAAAGTCGAGTCCCTTTAAAAATAAATTTTGATCCATTAATTCCTGAATTTGTTAAGGGAGATTCGTTACGTATCAATCAAATCGTTACAAATTTAGTTTCCAATGCTATTAAGTTTTCGCATGAAACAGAAGTCAAAGTGTTTTTTGATTTTGTGGAAGAAACATCCAACGCAATTGTCGTTGAAGTAAAAGTGAAGGATAATGGTATCGGAATTCCAGAAGAAAAATTATTGCACATATTACAGCCATTTACGCAACAAACAACTTCTACTACACGTGAATATGGTGGAACAGGATTAGGACTATCCATTACCTCTAAACTTCTCGAACAAATGCATTCCGAATTAATCATTGTGAGTGAAGAGGGTGTTGGTTCAGAATTTTCATTTAAAATAGCTTTAGATAAAAGCGATTTTGTACCAGAAGTATCCATAGAGAACGAAGAAATAAATAAATCGATTTCCATTTTGTTGGTAGAGGATAACCCTTTCAATCAATTAGTAGCAATGGACACGTTAAATGATTGGGAAATAGAATGTAATGTACAAGTTGCAGAACACGGAGAAGATGTATTTGACATTATCCAAACGGAAACTTTTGATATTATTTTGTTAGACTTAAACCTGCCAGATATTGACGGATATACCATCGCTACTATTTTACGTGAGGAACTAGGATTAACAACCCCTATCATCGCAATGACTGCATATTTGGATAAAGAAGTAAAAGACAAATGTCTGGCTGCCGGAATGAATGATTTCATATCTAAACCTTTTGAAGAAAAAGACCTATTTGATATGTTACTAAAATGGAGTAATACACCTAACGTCTAGCATCATGTTTCTAAATCAAAGAACACCAAGGTTGCACAAAGAACACCAAGATTTTTTGTGGTCTATTTTTTTTAACACAAAGAACACCAAGGTAGCACAAAGTTCACAGAGCCCTTTTCTCGAATTCAACTCATCCCTTTGTGTCCTTTGTGATACCTCCGAGTCCTTTGTGTTAAAACTACACTCCAATTTTTTTATCATCAACGACTTTCTTTGTGTCCTTTGCGCCACCTCCGTGCCCTTTGTGTTAAAAATACCCTCCAACTTTTCTATCATCATCAACCCCCTCCGTGTCCTTTGTGCTACCTCCGTGTCCTTTGTGTTAAAAATACCCTCCAACTTTTCTATCATCATCAACCCCCTCCGTGTCTTTTGTGATACCTCCGTGTCCTTTGTGTTAAAACTACCCTCTAACTTTTTCAAGTCCATCAATCCCCTCCGTGTCCTTTGTGCTCCCTCCGAGTCCTTTGTGTTAAAAATACGCTCCAACTTTTCTATCATCATCAACCCCCTCCGTGTCCTTTGTGATACCTCCGAGTCCTTTGTGTTAAAAAAACTATCCATTCATAACCCATAACCCAATGAATATTTCCACTCGAATCGCTGAAATTTCCTGGCTAAATCAAGAAAAAGGAATCATCTTCAGTAAAGCAAAAAAAGGTGTAGAAATCAATGTCGACGATGCAAGAGAATCCATGGAAGCATTAGCAAATTTCGATCATCCTTCAAGAAGAATGATTGTTGATATATCCGAAATAAAAAATCAAACTGCCGAAGCAAGAGCATATTATTCAAGTAAAGAATCTACGGATTATGTTAAATCGATGGCACTACTAACTGGTTCAAAATTTAGTATCGGTAATATAATAGGTAACTTTTTTATCGGATTAAACAAAGGAGATATCCCAACCAAATTATTTTACAACCTGGAAGATGCAATAACCTGGACTGAAAGTTTAATTCAAGAAGAAAATTAAATGAAAAACCACTCTCTCCGTGTCCTTTGTGATACCTCCGTGCCCTTTGTGTTAAAACTACTCTCCAACTATTCTATCATCAACCTCTCCCTCCGTGTCCTTTGTGATACCTCCGAGTTCTTTGTGTTAAAAAAACTACGTTCCAACTTTTCTATCATCATCAACCTCTCCCTCCGTGTCCTTTGTGCAACCTCCGAGTCCTTTGTGTTAAAAAAAAAATCAAACCTCCACTTCCCCAATTTGTTAGCTAAATGAAATTTCTCTCCAACTCACAACTAGAATTACTCATCAAATATACCAACGACATCCTTCAAGGAACTGTCAATTACGAGGTTATAAACGATAATCCATTATCCAAAAAACTCTCTGAAAATTTCTATGCGATTTCTGAAAAAATCTTAGAAAGCAACATCAACGAACAAAATTGTGAAGAACTAATAGAAACCGTGATTTCATTTGCGGGTTCTAATTTCACCAAACAGAGCACTACCTTTTTAGAAACAGAAAACCCTTTGTTACAATCCATTTCATTAGGACTTAATTTATTAGGAGAAGAACTAGAAAGGTCGACAATTACCAAAGAGCGATTTAATGATATTTTAGGGTCTATTTCAGATGGTATTTGGTCTTCTTCCATGGATTTAAACACCTTATTATATTCTAATAAAGCATTTAATCATTTTTTTAGTTGTCTAAATGAAAAAGGAAACAACCAAATGATAGATTGTGTTTATGAAGAAGATAAGAAGCTATTTACATCAGAATTTAATACAATAAAAGAGAAGGGGAGTCTCGATTTTGAATGTAGGTTTCTAGTAGATAATGAAATTAAATGGTTTCGAATAAAAGCAGTTTACATTGTGGAAAAAGAAATCATAAATGGAATTGTATCCGATATTTCGGAAAAAAAGCAGAGTGAACAATTGATTTTAACTTCCATAAAACTCCAACAGGAAAAAGAGATTGCAGAACAACAAAAACGTTTGACGGAAGAGTTCTCTGCGAATATGAGTCATGAAATTCGTACTCCGATGAACGCGATAATTGGGTTAAGTACTTTATTTGATAAGGTTGGGGATATTAATGAAAAACAAAAAGAATACCTTAAAACAATTCAAATCAATGCCAAGAATTTATTAGGTATTATCAACGATATTTTGGATTTATCTAAATTAAATAGTCTTCAGTTTAATTTGGAGCAAGCACCAATTCAAATCATTGAAATCGTTGATAATGTTGTGAAAACCCTATCTCATCGTGCAAAGAAAAATGGATTATCATTAAGGTATACATTTGAAGATAATCTTCCTAGCTATGTGTTGGGGGATAGTGTTAAATTGAACCAAGTGCTAATGAACCTGGTAAGTAATTCTATTAAATTCACCAAAAAAGGGTTCGTAGAAATTAGTACAGAAAGTTCGAATGAAACAAAGGATTCAATCGATATTACTTTCAAAATAAAAGATACCGGAATTGGAATTTCCCCTGAAAATATCCAAGCCATTTTTGAACCTTTCAAACAAGAATCAAGTAATACAACACGTTTGTATGGCGGTACAGGATTAGGTCTTTCTATTTCTCAAAAAATTGTAGAACAACATGGAGGTAAAATGGATGTAGAGAGTCAGTTGGGTGTTGGATCCACTTTCTTTTTTACAATTCAGTTTAAAAAATGTAGCGAGCAAATTCCAGAAGAACAAATTAAGCCAATAATAAATTACACGAAACCAGTTGGACCTTATTCAATATTACTTCTAGAAGATAATCCTTTCAATCAAATGGTAGCTGTTGACACCTTACTGGAATGGCATAGTGATTTTAGTATTGAAGTAGTTGAAAGTGGGTTGGAAGCAATAGAAAAATTAAAAATAAATCAATATGACATCATTCTATCAGACATAGAAATGCCGGAAATGAACGGGTATGAGTTTGCTCGTTGTGCAAGAAAAGAATTTGCCTTAAAAACACCGATTATCGCAATGACCGCTCATCTTTCCACTAAAGATCGTGATAATTGCATAGAAGCAGGAATGGATGATTACATCTCTAAACCGTTTAGTGAAAAAGATTTGTTTGAAACACTATTAAAGTGGATGAATGTTAGTAGATAGAAACCTCCGTGTCCTTTGTGTTAAAACCACCCTCCAACTTTTCTATCATCATCAATCCCTTCCGTGTCCTTTGTGCTCCCTCCGAGTCCTTTGTGTTAACCCCCCCCCCCCCTCCAACTTTTCTATCATCCATCAATCCCCTCCGTGTCCTTTGTGCTCCCTCCGTGTCCCTTGTGTTAAAACCACCCTCCAAAAATACCACTAAACTATTAACAAGCCCCTTACCTGATTAATATCATAATTAAGCAACACACAAATCATAAGATATAATGTTATTAATTGTTACATTTGTAAGTAATTGAACGTATAAGTGAATAAAATAAGTCAACTTTTTTTAGGAAGAATTTTAGCGGAAACGAAGTTAGATTCAGATCGAATTAAGATACGATTGGTTTTCAACCTTTCGTTGATTTATTTATTTGTATTACTCATTCCGATTCCAATCTATATTTCCATTATAACTGTTCCACAACTTGCAGTTTCACTTTTTGGAATTTCTGGTGCTTTAGCTACACTTTTTACATTAAAATATTTTCGTTCATATGTGAAAGCAAGTATTGTATACTGTGTAATTGGATTTTTAAGTAATTTTTTATCCATCATCGCCTATGGAAATGGAAAACTAGATTTAGTAATGTTTCCTTGGTTTATTGCACATGCTTTATTCGCATTTTTAACGATCGGAAAACGTTTTGGTTTAGGGATGTTAGTAGCAGCATTATTCGCAGGTTTTAGCATACAATTCATTCATACCTTGCCCATTTGGAATATAATTAAAGGGACAATACCCCAAAATCCATACGACGTAGTTTCATCTAATTTTATGGTCTTTCTTTTTATCTATTTAATTATTGACAAATTCATACAAATTCATAACAATGCAACTCAACAAGCACTGACATCTTTTCATATCGAAAAAGAATACCTAGAACTTCAAAAAGAAAACGAGATTAACATTCGAAGTGGAAAACAAAAAGAACAGTTTCTAGCAAACATGAGTCATGAAGTAAGAACCCCTATGAATTCTATCATCGGACTAACAAACTTACTTCTGAAGTCGCCTAATTTTAATGAAAAAGAAACAAAATTTTTAAATGCGATCAGCATCAACTCCAAAAGTTTATTGAGTCTGATCAATGATATTTTAGATTTCTCAAAAATTGATGCAGGTAAATTTGAATTGTCAACAAACACATTTATTCTACAAGAAATGTTTGACGACATTGAGCAATCATTTTTGTTTTTGATTCAAGAAAAAAATCTAAATTTTAGTATCGAATTAGATAAAAACATCCCTAAAGTGATTATAGCGGATCAAGTGAGAATCAATCAAGTCTTTACAAATTTGATATCAAATGCAATTAAATTTACGGATAACGGAAGTATTTTCGTAAAAGTCAACTTAAAACAACAGTTGGAAGATATACTAATAGTAGAATGTAGTGTTAAAGATACTGGAGTCGGAATTTCAAAAGAGAATCACAAAAAAATATTTGAAACGTTTTATCAAGTGCAAAATTCAGAAGAGAAGAAACAAATAGGTACAGGTCTTGGACTTTCTATCGTTAAAAATATCATTGAAAAAATGGATGGGAACATTCATGTGGAAAGTGAAGTAAACAAAGGGACCGAGTTTATTTTTCAATTACAACTAGCATATTAATTTAGTGGGGATGTCGACAAATAAGTTGAATGAAGAGGTGATTCATCAAGATCATAGCCTAAAATTATATAGGCGTTTATTAATACTTACCGCTTTGTTATATCCAATATTCGGATATTTTAATACGTTTCACCTGAATCCAGCATTGGAGACAATGGAAATGTTTGTAGAGCGTTGTGTATTTTCAACGAGTATTTTATTCAGTATTTTCCTTTCCTATCGTATCACTTTTATCCAAGTTAACTTTTATAAGGTAATCGTTTGTTTCGTATATATTGGATTTTCACATCTAATATACATTGGTTTTCGTATTGGTTTTCATTCCAATCATTTAATAGGGGTTATAATAGTTCTTATTGGTACTTCGATAGTTTTTAAAAAATATAAGCACCTAAATATATATCTGATTTATGCCTTGATTGTAGCCTTATTTTCTGGCTATTTTTCACATGGAAAAAGCGATATTCACCCATCCATTATTGCTCTGATTTTTTTTACGGTTTGTTTGCTAATTAGTATAACCTTAAAAATTAAACTTTCCTTAGAAGAGAAGCTAAAATTGAACGAAGCAAATTTAAGAGCGGTAATTGAAAATACTTCTGATTTAATTTGTTCATTGGATGTTAATTTGATATTATTAACATGTAATGAAGCGTTTAATCAGGCACAACAAAAAATTGGTGTTCCAGCTCAAATAGGAAAACCATTCCCACTTCAATTGTTGTCTGAAGAATTAAGGACAGAATGGAAATCTTATTTTGATCGTGCATTAAATGGAGAAAATATTGTCATCAAACGAGCAAGTGTTGCTAATTCATCCATTGTTTTTGAACACTCCTTTTATCCCATTAAGTCTTCGCTTGGACATATTGAAGGATTGACCATTTTTTCCAAAAATATTTCTTCGATTATTGCGAATGAAATTAAATTAATTGAATCGCAAAAAGTAGCTAAAATTGGAAGTTACGAACGAAATTTTATCACAGGTGACTACAATTGGTCGGACTATATGTATGAGCTTTTTCAGCTACCTAAAGATACAGATATTAAGTCCTTTGATTTCTCATCTGTAGTGCATCCAGTAGATTATAATACAATGAGGGAAAGTTTTAAGGAAAACTTGTACACCAAAGATTTTTTTAGTCTACGTTACAGAATTCCCCAAAAAGACGGGTCTTATTTACCTGTTCTTGCTACAATTAAAGTGACTAAAGATAAAGACACAATCACTTCGATCGTTGGTACGATTCAAGATTATACAGACCAAACTAATTTTGAATTGCTGGAAAAACAAAATATTGATTTGCAAAAACAAAAGGAAATTATTGAAATTACATCTAAACAAAAAGAACTTTTCTTAGCAAATATGAGCCACGAAATTCGTACGCCGATGAACGCAATTATTGGGCTTACGAATTTGTTACTTAAATCGAATAATCTGACTGAAAAACAGAAATCCTTTGTTGAAGCTGTATCTTTAAATTCTAAAAATTTACTAAATATTATTAATGATATTTTGGATTTTTCTAAAATTGATTCTGGCAAACTTGATTTTCATAAAAGCGAATTTTCATTGATTGAAACTTTGGATGATCTAAGTAAGTCTATGTCAGTTTTAGCAGAAGAAAATAATAATAAGCTTCATATTCAATGGGATAGTAATATTCCAAGTTTGTTTTTAGGAGACCATACACGCGTAAACCAAATATTCACCAATTTAATTTCCAATGCAATAAAATTCACGAAGAATGGAAATATTGACATTATCGTTGGAGTAAAGGAAATCAAAGATAAAATCTATGTAATTGAATGTGAGGTAAAAGACACTGGAATAGGAATCTCCCAAGAAAATCTTTCGAGCATATTTGATTCATTTTATCAAATCCATGATCCTTCTATTAAAAAACAAATTGGTACAGGACTTGGCTTGTCAATTGTAAAACAATTAATAACTTTGATGAACGGTCAAATTTCTGTCTCTAGTGAACTTACAAAAGGAACCAAATTTACTTTTACACTAGAATTAGAATTTGTAGAATCGAATAATAAAAATGAAATAACAAAAATGACAAATTTATCTACTTCTAACTCTTTTTCAGTTCTTCTAGTGGAAGATAATGCATTTAATCAAATGGTTGCAGAAGAAACGCTACTTCACTGGGATGCTAATTTGAAAATTGATTTTGCGGAAAATGGTCAAATTGCCATTGATAAATTAAAAGAAAACACCTACGATATTATCCTTATGGATATTCAAATGCCAGTTATGGATGGTCATACTGCTGCTAAAATTATTCGAAATGAACTTCCTGAACCAGCAAAAAGCACTCCAATTCTTGCTGTAACTGCACATGCGTTTAAAGAAGAAATTGAAAAATGCTTAGCGAATGGGATGAATGATTATATCTCCAAACCCTTTGATGGAGATGAACTTATTGAAAAAATTCTAGTATTAATAAATAAAAATAAACAAGGAAATAAAATCATTGAAAATACAAATCCTACTCCAACAATACAAACAGGACTTGTCAATAAGCAAACAATCATTGATCTGACAAAAGGAGATAAAGTACGTATTTCTAAAATGGTGTTGATGTTTGTTGAACAACACGAGGAAGAAATGGAACAATTAAAATTGTGTGTTGCAAACAACGATTTAGAGGCACTTCGTAGATTAGCACATTCCTTCAAATCAAAATACATGTACCTTGGAATGCCTACCATAAGTGCTTTAGCTTTGAAATTAGAAATGTTAGGAAAAGAAGCACAACCTACTAGTGAAATCCAAGAAACGATGGAAGAATTTATCACATTAAGTTACAAAGCAATCCCTGAATTACAAGCTTTATTAGATTAATTCTTAACTCCCCTTGGTCACACACAGAATGCTAAGGTTTCAAAAAGTTCACAGAGATTTTTGTAGTCTATTTTTTTATCACAAAGAACACCAAAGTAGCACAAAGTTCACAAAGCCCTTTTCTCGAATTCACCTCATCCCTTCGTGTCCTTTGTGATACCTCCGTGTCCTTTGTGTTAAATTCCCCACCAACTTTTAACTCATCCTTCCCCTTCGTGACCTTTGTGCTCCCTCCGTGTCCTTTGTGTTAAAACTCCCCACCAACTTTTAACTAAACCTTTCCCTCCGTGTCCTTTGTGTTCCCCCCCCCCTCTAATCATCCATTCAATTCAATCAACCCTTCCCCTTCGTGTCCTTTGTGCTCCCTCCGCGTCCTTTGTGTTAAATCTCCCCACCATCTTTTAACTCAACCTTCCCCTTTGTGTCCTTTGTGCTACCTCCGAGTCCTTTGTGTTAAATCCATGTTATAAAATACGTATTTATACTTATAAATTTCATATCCCCCTCCTTTTAATCCCAAATCTCCTCCAACTTCCCTCCCAAAAATCCGCTGAAAATTAATTTTTTAAGTGAAATTACGTACATATATTCCCTTTTTTTTTTGTTTATTTGTATAGTAATTGAGTTGATTTTAAAAATTAGCAAAAAAAATGATTATTTCTATTGTAAATCATAAGGGAGGTACAGGTAAAACTACAACAGTAGTAAACCTTGGCGTTGCATTTGGAGCGTTAGGTAAAAAAGTATTACTTATTGATTTAGATCCACAAGGAAATTTATCATATTCTCTAGATATACCAAGTGATTCTGTTGGAATTTCTGAAGTATTTACAGGCGAAAAAAACATCCAAGAATCCATCATTCAAAAAGAAGGGATCGATATTATTCCCTCTAACATGTTCTTAGCAGACATTGAATTATCCCTTCAAAGTGCAGAGGACAGAACGAATGTTTTGAAGAAAATATTAGACCCAATTGCTAATGAGTATGATTACGTATTAATTGATTGTCCTCCTTCACGTTCCTTGCTAATCATCAATGCACTTGTAGTTTCTGATGCTGCAATCTCAACCGTATTGTTGGATGTACTTAGTATTCAAGGGTTAAACCATATTTATAGAACGATAGCAGAAGTAAAATCTGCATTTAATTCAAAATTAAATTTTATTGGTATTGTAGCGGTAAACGCAGATATTCGTAAAAAAATATCGAAAGAGGTAATTGATTTTATTACAGATAACTTTGACATTCCTATATTTAATACTTACATCAGAAGTAATGTTAAGATTACCGAAGCTCCTTCTCATGGAGAAAGTGTGTTAGGTTATGCACCCACTTCTAACGGAGCAAAAGATTACTTGGCATTAGCGAAAGAACTAATAAACGTAAAAGCATAATTATGGCTTTAGGAAAAAATATGAAAATCGATCGTCTAATCCCTATTGGGAGCGACGAGCGACGAGCGACGAGCGAAGAAGATAAGAGCAACGAAGTTACGAGTTACGAGCAACGAAGTGAAGAAATTATCACTCCTTCCCCGTCTCCCGTAACTCCAGACTCGTCACTTAAATCAGACTCGCCAATCCCTTCCGTCACTCTAGACTCGTCACTCGTCACTCAATACGAGGACGTTGAAACAGAAGATTTGAAAATTGTGTTTACACCATCAAAACGTAAAACACAGCGTAAAATTTTAATAGCTATAGAAGGAAACCTAACAATCAATAATGTAGAGCTATTGTATTCTAAGGTTAATGACGTTTTTGAAAATTACGATCACGTAGATATAACCCTGACAAACGTGACAGATATTGATTTAACAGTGGTGCAATTATTTCACGTTATCCGTGTAAATTATTACCCACAAAATAAATTCATCTACATAAACGCTGAATTTAACAAAGACGATAGAAAATTATTAAACACCTGCGGATTCACAGAATTCCAAACCCAAAAGGTAGCAGGGTAGGGATGTTGCACTACAACAACCATTATGTAAGGATGTTGCACTACAACAACCATTATGTAAGGATGTTGCACTGCAACATCCATAATTTATAAAATAAATTATATAGATGCCATGGCAAAAAATATATTAATAGTAGATGATTCAGAAAGTATCCGCGAAGTAGTGGGCCTAGCACTACGTTCCGAAGGGTACAACGTAACCGTAGGTGTCGACGGTGCGGATGGTTTACGCCTTCTACTAGAAACACCTAACATCAACCTAATTGTTTCAGATTTGAATATGCCAAATATGGATGGTATTCAATTCCTGAAAGAAGTACGTAAAATTGACAAATACAAATACCTTCCAATTTTAATTCTTACTACAGAATCGCAAGAACAAAAGAAGATGGAAGCAAAAAATGCAGGTGCTACGGGATGGATTATTAAACCTTTTGTGAAAGAAAAATTATTAGCGGTTGTTAAAAAAGTGATACGATAGATGGAAGAAATGAAAGAAACCTACATCCAAGAAGCCAATGAGCTTTTGGAGAACTTGGAGTCTTCCTTGCTTTCGCTAGAGGATAATCCAAACGATAAGTCAAACATTGAACAGGTCTTTCGTGTGATGCACACATTGAAAGGAAATAGCTCGATGTTTGGGCTAACTAAAATTGCTGAATTTGTTCACGACTTAGAAACGATCTACGATAAAATTCGTCAAGGGGAAATGGAATTGTCGAAAGAAATTCTAAATACAACCTTAGCATCCTTCGATCACTTAAATCAAATTATTCACGATTCAGAATTAAGTGAACCAAAAAATCAAGAAAATCACGTTAGCTTAATTGCTCAGATTCATAAATTCATCAATAAAACAGGAGCTGAAAATACTAATTCAAAACCTTCAGTAACAACTACAAACGTAAGCGTTGAATCAGGAGCGTTAAAAACATTTCATATCCATTTTGAACCAAATGAAGAGTTATTCTTAGACGGTTCAAATCCATTATTTGTGATTGCGGAATTAGCAGCTTTAGGAAAAAACATCATCGTTCCTCATTTCAAAAAAGTAGCTTCGATTGAAGAATTTGTTCCAACGAATTGCATCACTTACTGGGATGTATACGTAGAGACGACTGTTGATAAAACAGACGTACAAGATGTTTTTGTGTTTGTAGAAGGTAATTCTAAAATTGAAATTACAGAGATTCCGTTTATTGATTTAATAAAAAATTCAGCTTTTAATGAAGTTGTATTAGCGTCTATTTTTAAAGATTTGAAAACGGATGTAACTTCCATTCAATTATTAGCTGAATCAATAGGTACAAAAGTTACTGCAGTTAAAAAAGTGGAAGCAGTTGCTGCAACCGAAACCAAAACGGAAAACAAAGAAAAAGTTGTTTCTAGTATTCGTGTGGCTTCAGATAAATTGGACGAGTTAATGAACTTAGTGAGTGAGTTGGTGACAACACAAGCAAGTTTGACGCTTTACAATGAAAAATTTGAAACTCCTGAACTAGAAATTATTTCTGAAAACATAGAAAAACTTTCTCGTCGTTTGCGCGATATCGCTTTTGGAATGACTTTAGTTCCAATTAATAACATGTTTAGCCGTTTCCAACGTTTGGTTCGTGATGTTTCGGATATGTTAGGAAAAGAAGTACAATTCGTTACGGAAGGTGGAGAAACAGAATTAGATAAATCTATCATCGAAACCTTGACGGATCCGTTAATGCACATCATTCGTAACAGTTTGGACCATGGTTTGGAAACTCCGGAAGATCGTATGTTCTTAGGAAAACCAAGAAAAGGTACGGTGAAATTGAAAGCGTTTTATTCTGGAATTTCTGTGTACGTTCAAATCATCGACGATGGTAAAGGGATTGATGCTGAAATTATTCGCGCAAAAGCTATTAGTAAAGGTTTCTTACGTGAAGAAGATGTGTTGACCGACAAAGAAATTTTTGATTTCATTTTCTACCCTGGATTCTCTACTGCTGCTGTCGTTACTGACATTTCTGGTCGTGGAGTAGGAATGGACGTGGTAAAACGTAACATAACAGACTTAAAAGGAACGGTTAGCGTAGAATCTACCGTGAATGTAGGAACTACCTTAACAATCAAATTGCCCTTAAGTCTTTCAATCATTGACGGTTTATTAGTAGAAATTGAAAAAGTAAATTACATTATTCCATTATCTGTAGTTAACAAATGCTACGAAGTGAATAATGCGGATATGTTACATAATTTCAATAAATTGTTGATTTTAGAAGATAAGCAAGTTCCCTACATCAATATTCGTCAAGAATTTGGATACGAGAATTTAAAAGAAGATGAAAAATCTCAGTTGATTGTAGTTAGTGATGGAGATCACGAAGTAGGTATTAGTGTAGATTACATTGTTGGAGAATACCAAGCAGTGGTTAAACCTATCGGTAAATACTATAAAAATCAAGATTTTATATCAGGTGCAACTATACTTGGAGATGGTTCTATCGCCCTAGTGATGGATACGCATAAAATAGTTGAATTATATACAGAACACGTTAAAATGGAAGCTAAATAATGAAAACAGATGTAGCAAATGAAAACAATGTAGGGGAAACAAAATCTTTTTTGTCCTTTAGATTGGGTGAAGAACATTTCACTATTCCTGTAATGAAAATTATGGAAATTTTAGAAGTTCCTAAAATCACCAAAGTTCCTCAATCGCCAAACTTTTTGGTTGGGGTAATAAACCTACGTGGTGCTGTATTACCAGTGATTGATACGCGTATTAAATTTGGAATGACGCAAATGGAATACACGATAAATACATGTATTTTGGTGCTTAGCGTAGAGGTAAATGACGAACCGCTCGTTGTTGGTGCTTTGGTGGATTCCGTTTCAGAAGTTTTTGAATTAAACGAAGCAACAATCAAACCATCTCCTTCCATTGCAACGAAATACCGTGCAGATTATATTGCTGGTATGATCCAAGAAGACGATCATTTCATGATGGTACTAAATATTGATAAAGTATTTTCATCGAATGATCTAGAATCAATTGCTGAAACGAAAGATGCGAAAGTAGAAGAATAAGAAAATAGTATAAATTAAGTTTTTAAAATAAAAGTAAATAACATGGGATTATTTGGAGGAATTTCTAGTAAAGAAACACAACACTTAGTAAATGTACTTGAGAAAATAGCGCAAGGAGATACTAGTGTAAAATTAAGCACAGAGTCTTTTTCGGATGCTCAAACGGTAAAAGCAGTAAATGAATTAGTAAAAGCTTTCAAAAGCACAAAAGATTCATTGAGCGAAAATCAAGCAACGATTGAAAAACAAAACAATGATTTAAAAGCAGATAAAGATGTAATTGCATCTTTGGAAGGTTTGAAAGCAACAGTGGATGCTTCGTTTGCTTCTATTGAGTTTGACGTAAAAGGAAATGTTTTAAATGCAAATGCAAATTTTGTTGCTGCATTAGGATATAATTCAGCGAATGATATCATAGGAAAACACCACTCTTTATTTGTAGATGAAGAATATAAAAGATCTGCGGAGTATGCAAATTTTTGGAGAGATCTTGGAAATGGAATAACGCAAAATGGTGAATTCATGCGTGTTACCCGTGATGGTAGACAAATTTGGATTCAAGCTGCATATACGCCTTTGAAAGATGAAAGAGGAAATGTAGTGAAGGTTATAAAAATTGCTACAGATATAACAGCTCAAAAAGAAGTTCTTCTTAAAAATCAAGAAAATATTCAACAACTTGAACGAGAAATCGAGACTCGTATGAAATTGGTAAATGAGATTTGTATCGTTTCGGAAGTGGATTTACGTGGTCATATTACCTATGTGAATGACTTGCATTGCCAAGTTTCTCAATATACACGTGATGAATTAATTGGCCAAAACCAAAACATCGTTCGTCACCCAGACATGAAAAAAGAAGTATTTAGAGATCTTTGGGCTACAATCATGAGAGGCGAAGTATTTAGAGGTCCTGTGAAAAACCGTAAAAAAGATGGTTCTCCTTATTACGTAGATGGCGTCTTTGCTCCAGTAATGGGACCAAATGGTAAACCATTTAAATACATTGGGATTCGTTATGAAAATACGAACCAAACAATCGCTGCTCAAGAAGCGCAAGGTGTTGTGGATGCAATCAATACATCCTTTGCTTACATTGAATTTGATACAAAAGGAAATATCTTAACGGCAAATAACAACTTCTTACAAACGTTAGGATATTCGTTAAACGATATCGTTGGTAAACACCATAGAATGTTTGTGGACCCATCAGAAGCTAATTCTTCTGCTTATACTCGTTTCTGGGATGAATTAGCAATGGGAACTGCTCAAAATGATTTATTCAAACGTATCACGCGTTCTGGTAAAGAAATCTGGATCCAAGCGGTGTATTCTCCAGTGAAAGATGAGATGGGAAGAATTGTGAAAGTGGTGAAAGTTGCTACAGATGTAACTGCTGCTACAGAAGCTGCAAAAGATACTGCGGAAGCTGCGGAAGAAGCAACAAGAGTATTAGCTGCTTTGGCGGATGGTGATTTGACGCAAAAATACGAAGTGGATACGAAAGGTAACCTTAAAATTATGGGGGAATCTTTAAATCAAACAATTGATACCTTAAGTGACTTGATTCAGACTGTAGTTACGAATGCGGATAACATTGCTGCTGCAAGTGTTCAAATGAGCTCTTCTGCACAACAATTGTCGGAAGGTGCTACAGGACAAGCTAGTTCAGTGGAAGAAATTTCTTCTTCCATGGAAGAGATGACGGCTAACATCCAACAAAATACTTCTAACTCTCGTCAAACAGAGAAAATTTCTACGCAAGCTGCGGTAGATATTTTAACAAGTAAAGAGTCTGTAATCGAAACTGTAAATTCGATGAAAACTATTGCTTCTAAAATTTCTATCATCGGTGAGATTTCTAGACAAACAAACTTACTTGCATTAAATGCTGCGGTGGAAGCTGCTCGTGCTGGTGAGCATGGTCGTGGATTCGCTGTTGTTGCTGCGGAGGTTAGAAAATTAGCGGAACGTTCTCAATTAGCTGCTACGGAAATTGATGAGGTATCTGGAAAAAGTGTGGATATCGCTCAAAAATC
>CANGOA010000054.1 GCA_947455255.1 Flavobacteriia bacterium
ATATTGCACGCCGTTCTCATCAAATTTTGTATTACCATCGGTAAACGCAATTTTAGAAGTTGTGTCTGGTGATTTACTGATACAAACTAAAATATTCATGCTAAAATTTTATACTTAACAGACAAATTTAAGAAATATTAGTCAGTTAGAGGCGGTTTGAAGGAAATTTTGAGAAAGGAAAGTTGTGGTGGGAGAATGGAGGTGTGGAAATTAGAAATGGAGGTTGTTTCGCGGTGCGAAACAGAGGTTTTTCTCTTACTTTTTTCTGGTCAAAAAAGTAAGCAAAAAGACCTTCGTCGCTGGAAAAGCATCGGCTTTTATTTCGAAACGTTCGCTACAAAAACAAAACTCCTCCTTCGTCGTCAAACACTTGTTTTTGTTACGCTACCTTATTCGATAAAAGCACGATATACTTTTCCTGAGGCGACAGAGGTTCAAACGCTAATTGGGTGTTTCGGATGTAGTTTCAACCGTATATTGTTGAGGGTGTGACTTCGACTTCGCTCAGTCGGACGAAAGTCAGTCGGACGAAAGTGAATGAGGATAAGTAGAAGAGTTATTCGTGTAGAAACTTCAAAATGAGTTCTTCTAATTTTTAGGTTTCGGTGAGTGGAAGTAGGTGTCCACCATCGGGGATAGGGACTGCGTTTTTGATATTAGAGAAATACAGAATACGATCGTTGGTTCCGTGTATGTGGAGGAGGTTTTTTGGAGTAGGAATACAATTCCAGCTCAGCCCTTCATTTTGCCAGGTGCATACTGCGTTTAAAGCCCAACGTAAATAGCTTGGTGAGGTATCGTTATAAATTGCATCTAAAATAGTTCGATCTTCTTGTGCTGTTACTCCAAACACAAAATAGGATAAACGGTTTGACTTTTTGAGCCATTGCATGGGGAAAAACAGTGGAACTTTTAATGTTCCGAGAACACGATAAAGCAATGGAATTTCCTGTTTTGACTTTGCAGAAGCAATTAAGATTAGTTTTTGAAATGGTAGAAATTTAGATACTTCTACTGCCATCATTCCACCAAAAGAAATACCGATCACTAAGGGATTTGGTTCCGTGATTTGTTTGGAAATACGTAAGGCATAATTTTGGATAGTTTCATTTTTCAATGGTTCGAGCCAATGTATAAACACTGGCTCGAACTCTTGAAAATTCATTTTATGAAATACGCGGTGGTCTGCGCCAAGTCCTGAGAATATGAAGATTTTTTGTGGCATTATTTATTTCATGAGCCGCAATGCTTTGCGGCTTTACAATTTATATTCTGGGAACAGGCTTAATAAGCCTTCTTCCGAAGCGTCACATACTCCTCTTTCAGTAATAATTTTAGTAACCAAACGTGCAGGAGTTACATCAAATCCATAATTACTTGCTGGAGTTGTTTCCGGACAAATTAATACCGGTTCGATGTTTCCATTAGGTCCTTTACCGATCATGTAACGCACCTCATCTTGGTTTCGTTCTTCGATTGGAATTTCGGTTAATCCATTATTGATTGTCATATCCAAGGTCGTAGAAGGAAGTGCTACATAAAAAGGAATTTTATTATCGAAGGCAGCCAATGCTTTCAAGTATGTTCCTATTTTGTTTGCCACATCCCCTTGTCGTGTTGTGCGATCTGTACCAACAATTACCATATCGACCATACCGTGTTGCATAAGGTGACCTCCTGCATTATCCACGATTAATGTATGTGGCACATTGTGGCGTGTTAACTCATACGCAGTCAAGTTAGAACCTTGGTTTCTTGGACGCGTTTCATCTACCCATACATGTACTTTGATTCCTTTTTGAATTGCTTGGTATATTGGTGAAGTAATTGTCCCCCACTCAACACACCCCAACATTCCTGCATTACAATGTGTTAAAATGTTCACCACTTCTCCATTTTTTCTGTTTGCAATTTCTTCAATCAGTGGCAAACCATGCACACCAATCATACGACATGTTTCCACGTCTTCCTCCACGATTGCTGCAGCAGCTTCCCAAGCTGTTTTCAAGAAATCATCTGCATTGTCCATTGCTTCTCGCATTTTATCCAATGCCCAAAATAAATTCACAGCTGTTGGTCGAGAAGCTCTTAAATCTGAAAACGCTTGATCTAAAAATGAGCCGTCCAATTCTTTTTCTACCATTTCTCGCACTGCAAGATAGATTCCATACGCAGCAGTAGCTCCAATTAAAGGTGCTCCGCGAACCGTCATTTCTTTGATTGCCACCTCAGCATCTTTGTAGGTAATCAATTTTTCGGTAACGAATTCATGAGGAAGCTTACGTTGATCGATTACTTCTACGTAGTTGTCGGCTGTAGGCCAGATGGTGCGGAATTTTGACATGGGATATTAGATTATTGATTAAATAGGGGATGTTGCAATGCAACATCCTTACGGATGGATATCAGAAAAAGATGAAGCGGTGTGCTGCCAATTAGCAATCGTGCCAGGACGCACCAATTGAATGGTTTGCAGGCCTGCTTGTTGAGCTGCTTCTAATTCCTCGATGATATCCGATAAAAATAAGATTTCAGACGGTTGTATTTTTAATTCTTGACTGATTTTGGTATAGGTTTCTACTTCTCGTTTTCCGCCCGTTGTCGTGTCAAAATATGCAGAAAAATAAGGTGTTAAGTCACCCGAAACACTATAACCAAAAATTAGTTTTTGTGCGGCTATTGAACCCGAAGAGAAAACCCCTAACTGCATTCCTGCCTCTTTCCAATTTTTTAACACTGGAGCAACATCTTCATACACATGTCCTTTGATTAAACCAGACTCATACGCTTCTTTCCAAAGTAGTCCTTGTAATTCTTTCAGCGGTGTGATTTTCTTATCTTCGTTTGACCAGCGAATCAAGGTTTCAATGACCTCATCATCCGAAGCAATGGAGATCTGTTCAGTTTCACTTGCTAAACGAATGGTTTCTTTAAAAATTGCTTGAACTTCAGGTAGATGAACAAGCGCACGCACTTTTTGGATATTTTCTCTGAAATAAGGAAAAAGAACATCGTATACAAAAGAGTCAGAAGTCGTTGTTCCTTCGATGTCAGTGAGAATAAAACAAAGTTTGGACATGAAAATTGGATTAGTTCGCTCAAAAATATAAAAATCCCTCCGAAGAGGGATGAAGAAATAGTGACTTTAATTTTTCACAGTAATATCTGCGAATTTCTCTTCCAATTTTGAGCCTGTATATTCTGGTACCCAGCCTGACATATCAATGAAAATACGAATTGCCTTTACGAATGGATTTTCAGGCCCTGCATCAAACCAATGTTTTGTACCAGCAGGTACCGAAATTAAATCACCTTTTTCGCACAATAGATTAAATACAGGTTCTGTTTCTAAGTTAAACCAAAACAAACCTTTACCATCTACGAAAAAGCGAATTTCATCTTCCGAGTGGGTGTGTTCAGCTAAAAATTTAGCACGAATGGCATCGTAGTTTTCCGTCAATTTATTGATAGAAATGACATCTGCAGTTTGATACCCACCAGCTTCCATGAAAGGTTTCAAATCTTTATCGTAGGCATGAAGAATCTCCTCTGGAGTAGCAGTATCTTCAAATACCACATCACATTGCCATTGATCAAAAAAGACTCCTCTTTCTTTGAAAAACGCACGAATTTCAGCTGCATCCGTGAGTTGAATATTTTTTTCAGGGATTGATAATATCGCCATAATCTGTTTTTTTTACAAAAATAAAAGATAAACTACTTATTTCCTACTAAAACTATATGATTAATATCACAAAAATTTATTTACGAATCCAAGCGTCGAATTTCTTATGTAAAATAGGTAAGCAAAATCCTAACGTTGGAACAAGAATTAACGTAATTACAAGGGTTTTAATGAATTGATTGTATTCTTTTACTAAAGGAAATACGAAGAAGAAAATAATATTAATTACTGGATAGATAAACAGCCAGTTGATGAGCATCATTTTCCATTTTTTTGGAGAAGCCATAATGAGTTAAGAGTTAAGAGTTAAGAGTTAAGAGTTATGAATACGTCAAAAATAACAAAAGGGATGTTTGTACAACATCCCTTTTGTCTGATTATAACTATTTATGATTATTTAACCAAATCCATTTTGATCATCATATCCAATTTATCCTTAATATATACTTCTAATAAGAATGATTTGTCTTGCACTTCAAAAATACGATCCGTGTCAAATTGATAAGCTTTTACCCCATTGATATCCGTTAAATCAAGGATTGAATGTTTAGCTACTTTTCCATTAGCATCGTCTACTTGATAAGCCGTCAAATACCCTCCAAATCCACCTTTATGCGGTTCAGCAGGTTGATCTAACATAAGATTTGCATTTTTTCTATTATCAATAAACAAGATGTAATGAGAAGACTTTCCTTGAATATAAGAAATTCCTAAACTGGAATAATCAGAAGCATTTTGAAATAAACAAGCCTGATTTTTAGGCATTTTTTCAGACCATAGATGTTTTCCAGAAGGGTCAATTTTAGTCACAACTACATCTCCAAAATGCGCTACCAATTCTTTTGAAGTAAACCACAATTCAGATTTAACGTAAAATACTTCACCTACTATAATAATGCTTCCATCCGGATTTAAAACAAATTTTCTTAACGTTAAATCATTTATACCTGCTTTACCATCAGCCTCTCTTTTTTCTGCTTTATCTTTTGAACGTTCGGATAAATATTTTTTAATTAAATCAATAGAGAAAGGATAATCTGTATCTTTTTTCAATGCACCTTCTGCATCCATTTCAAAAATGTAAATCCCATTTACATTTCGAGTAAAAGACATTGTTCCTGTCCAATCTACTTTTGCTTCTACTCCATTTGAATAATAACCGGCAGCAAGAATAGTACCTTGTGGAGTTTCTCTTAAATCAAACTTATCAAAAGACAAGCCTTTTTTCACAGGTAAAACTTTCGTTTTCAAACCATCTTTATCAGATATTGAAATGAATTCAAATGATTTGTCAGAATTTAAAAATGAAAGCATAAACACATTACCATCCTTGTTAATTGTATAAGCAAGGTTATCCATATCTTTTTCTGTGTGAGGCATTTTAACTTCTTTTCCCCATATTTTTGTCATGGTGTTGTTAAAAACATAAAAACCAATTTCATCAAAATTTTTCGCGTCACTTTTTTCTTTAGGTTCATTTCTATATTGAATCAACACTTTCGATTTATCAAAAGAAGCAATAACATCAAATTTTGGAACTTGTTCCATATTAAAAAGCGTACCTCTCATGATTTTTTTTCTAATTGCAACTACTTCTCGACTTGTTGTAAAAAGCTTTTGAATTGGTTTAAATGTTCCAGTAGTAATATCTATTTCTCTAGAATACACTGAAAAAGTTCTTTCTTTTTTATTAAACGCTTCAGATATATAAAAAAGTTTATCGTTTAATTTCAAAAGTTTTTGAGCCTTGTTATATTTAGGGAAATCAACATATTCTTTTCTTCCCTCTTCTTTCATTGCTGTACTATTAAACAATTGGATAATAACTTTTTCTCCATCTGTTTTTACAGAAATAGATTTACCATTACCAACACTTACATATTCTTTAATAGCCGCATCGACAACTTGAAATGGTTTACTAGAAGTAACTTTAAAATTTGTCGACAATTTTACTTGATTAAATGCTAACATCGGAAGCATTAAAATCAATGATAATAATTTAATTTTCATTTTAATTTTTTTTAAGTTGCTCAAAGATAAGGTTAATAAGTTATATGGAATCACAAAATTGTTTTCCGAATAATAAGTTTGTAGTTTCGTGTGAACGTTAATCTATAAAATGAAAAAAATAATTCTAACTCCAATTTTTACTTTGTTATTTTTAACAGCATGTAAAAAAACAACTACAAGCAATACAACAACACCTATTTCATCAAACAAATTCGGATGTAATTGTCAAATTGTAACTACCCATTCAATGGATGGTAAACCATTAACACAGAGTTCAAATATAAAAGTGGATACAACTATTGTGTATTATCCTATACTTTCGAATGGAGAAAGTTTAACACTTTGTTCAGCGAATAATGTTACTACATCACATATAATTAGGGTTGCAACAGCACTTCAACCATATATTTATAACTAGAAAAATGACTACTATTCTTTATGTACAATGAATGTGAAAATTGTATAAATCTTAAACAAAAAAGGCAACAATATAAATCTCCACTCCCCAATAACCACAGTACTTCCAATAAAAATCACATTCCAATTTGCACTTTTAACTTTCTTTACTATCTTTGCACACCAATTACTGACTTGTCAGTACCGGTCCTATAGCTCAGTTGGTTAGAGCACCTGACTCATAATCAGGTGGTCCCTGGTTCGAGCCCAGGTGGGACCACAAGGTCGATAGAAATATTGGGATTTAAACCCTTCTTAATCAAAGTATTAGGAAGGGTTTTTTGTTTAAGTGTAAAACATTTGTGTGAAACAATTTTCACTTTATTTTCAAATAATCAATGTTATGTTTTAATTTAAAAGAAGTTATTTTAATTGAAAAAATAAATAATTGTCATTAATTATTTGAATTTTTCCATTTTTGTAAAAAATAATATATGAGATTATGAAATATGACGAATTAGATGAAACAATAAAAACTTTTTTTAAAAATAATATTAGTATCGAAGGTTTAAGGGATTTTAATATTATTAATAACGAAGAGATTTTAGAAGAATATTTGGAATCATATTATAGTTCAGAAGACATAGAAAATATGAGAAAAATTTTTCTCGAAATACTATCCAAATCAGGTTCTATAAAAGTAGTTGATGTTGAGGAAGAAGTTGGTCACAGAAATATACATTATATTGGTACAGTGATCTTTTTTGAAAATTTCAATAGTTATGTAAAAGTTGGTCAAGAAGGTTATGAAAGTGAAGGATATAATATAACTGGTTATAAGGTAGTTGAACCAAAAGAGATTACTAAAACAATCTATGTAGATTCAGAATAGTTTCAAGTATTATGTATATGATAGTTTATCAAATAGTTAAACTATCATATACATTATGAATTTCTTGTTCTCTAATTCCTAAATATCGTTTCGTTATACTCATACTTGAATGACCGAACAAATCCATTAAGAGAATCAAACTTTCATTAGAATAGTTATTTACTTCCATAACTCGTCTACCCAATGTTTTTCTGAAAGTATGAGTAGAAACATTTCCTTCTAATCTAATTCTATACATTTTGATAATTTCTTTAAGTTTAACATTAACATAAGATTTATCAATTGATTTAGTTCCGTATTTATTAATGAAGATTAATTGTTCTAAATCATTAACTTTTGATTTTTGAACTATTCTACTTACAATCTCTTTTAAGTCCTTATTCACTTTAATACTTCTTTGTTTTTGTGTTTTCTTTTCTTTGATATTGAAAGTTTCACTATATAACAAATCGGAATATTTTAAAGTAAGTAAATCAGAGATTCTCAAACCGGTAAAAACACCAATAGAAATTAATAAACAGAATTTATAATTTTCATCTTTTTCTAATCGAGTGATTAAAGAAATAAAATCATTCCATTCTAAATATGTTGTTGTCGTAGTTGAACCTTTTAAACTCATAATCTTTTTTTTATCAAATTTAAGGAATCAACTTATACTAACCTAATAAAATTAATAAAAGTATAAGTTAAAGAATCTGAAAAAACCTAATTGATTGATTATCAATTAGGTTCAACTTATACTAATAACAAAAGTATAAGTTGAGTGAATAAAATAAATTTTTACAACTTCCTTTCATTTGACAGAAAGTTTAAGTTTAAGTAGTTTTGATAAAAAAATGAATTATGGAAATTGAGAACAATCAAATTATAGAAATTGCTATTTCAGAATTAAAAGCTCATCCTCTTTCATTGAAAATATATAGTAGCAATATGGCTTCTGTTAAACAATTGGCGGAAACTATAAAAATGACAGGACAATTAGAACCTATAATAATCAATCAAGAAAATATAATATTATCAGGAGTTAGAAGATGGAAAGCATTTAAACACTTACAAATTCCAAATATTAAAGCAATAAAAGTGAAATCTGATTATTCAGAAGACCAACAAAACATAGTATTTTATAATCAACAAAGAAAAAAAACAACAAGAGAAATAATAAATGAAGCCGAATATATTTTAGGTTTATTAGGGAAAAGACAAGGTGTTAGAAATGATTTATTGAAAGAAAAAAAAGGAAATATCTTCGGTTTAATTGGAAAAGATAGATATGAAATGGCGGCTAATTTCATCGGTGGAATGTCAGCATCAAGTTTAAGAAGATTAATGGACGTTGTTGAATTTGAAAAATTGTCAGATGAAAACAAAAGTTTAGGGTTAGTTGATAAAATCATTAAAAATGAAATAACCGCTAATAGAGCACAAACTTTAATCAAATCTATTATAAAAGATAATAAAATTAGAAATGCTACTTCAACTAAATTAGAACCAATCAAAAACGAACATTATCAGGTTTTCAATAAATCATCTGATAATATGGAAGATGTTAAGTCTAATTCTGTACAAGTTGTTTTTACTAGTCCTCCATACTATAATTTAAGAAATTACGGAAATGCTACGGAAGATTCTATTGAATTGGGTCACGAAGATTCACCACAAGAATTTGTAGCAAATCTTTCCAATCATTTGCGAGATGTTAAAAGGGTTTTAAAAAAAGAAGGTTCTTTCTTCTTAAATATTGGTGAAACCTATAATAAAGGTGAAAATTTACTAATACCTACAAGATTATTAATTCAGTTATGTGATGCCGAAGGTTGGTATATAGTGAATGAAATTATATGGAAAAAAACGAATGCTTTACCTCAATCATCACAAAGAAGACTTCAACCAACTTATGAGAAAATTTATCATTTAGTAAAAGACCCTGATAATTATTACTATGAAGATTTTAGAATTTACAATGACAATGAAATAAGAGTTGTAAGAGCTCCAAGAGATAGAGGTGTTCAAGAAAATGATAATAGAGAGGGTGGAATAACATTAGCTAGAAATTACCAACGTTTTAAAGATTTTATTGATGAACAGGATGTTGTAAATGTTATTCAAGGACCAAATGCCGGAGCAAGACAAATGGAGTTAAAAAGAATTTCAGATGTAGACCACCCAGCATTGATGCCTGATTACCTACCTGTCATACCTATTTTGACGACTTCAAAAATTGGAGATTTAATTTTAGACCCATTTTCAGGTTCAGGAACAACGGGGAAAACTTCATTGTTACTTGGTAGAAAATATATTGGTTATGAACTCAATGAAGATAATTATTCGTTGAGTTTAATAGAATTGAGCAATGTTGTAAATGAGATTAAAGAATTAGAAAAAACAGTTGAAAAATAGAATAATCGAATTTCTATTTTCTCCTAAAATTCCAATAATTCAGACAAAGAAATATCTAATGCATTTGAAATTATATAGATAGTGTAAATATTTGGACAAATCTTATTATTCTCTATTAATTCAATGTGTTGTCTATCCTTACCACACAAACGACTTAATTCAGATTGAGAAATCGACTTTGAAATTCTAACTTCCTTTATTCGATTACCCAATTTTAGTGTAAAGTCATTTTTACTTAATATTTCTAAAGTGCTATCTAACATTATAACACTAAAATCATTCTAATCAAATAATTATTTGTCATAAATAAATATGACAAAATGATATTTTGCTATATTTGTCATATTTATTTATGACAAATGAATGAACTATTGAAAGATGAAATAATCAATATCATTAAAAATATACCAATAAATTATTTTAATCGTAGAGAAAGAGATTTTGCTTATGAATTATATGCACAATTAAGAAGCAATCTAAAATTGCCAAAAAATATAGAGGTGACAAGTGAAACATATAAAACCATTTATTTTGATGATAATCAATTTTATTTACCTCTAATTGGAAATATTATGAATCAACAAATAAATAAAAAGCGTTACCCAGATTTAGTGATTCATCAATATGATAGTATTAATCCAAATAATCAGCTTTTTGCTTTCGAAATTAAAATGAGAATCAATATTCCCGATATAATAAAAGATTTGAAAAAACTTGTGATGTATTGTTTAGGAAATCTTCAATATCAAAAAGGAATTTTAATCCTTTCAAGAAACAACAATATAGATAGAATAAAAATGAATGAAAATATTCGAAATATATTAAAAGAGATTAAACAAATTGAAATTTGGAATATTAATTCTAATAAAGAAATTTCAATAATCAATTATCAAAACGTAAACAACTAAAAAGAAAATTATGAAAAATTTAATTTTAGTAGCATCATTATTAATGACTACTTTCAGTTTCTCTCAAACAATTAATAACTTTAAGGTTGAACACAACCCATCGAGTTTAAATGTTAAAGTACATGTTGTTAATACATCAGATTTTTACTTTTCTGATAATATAAATAATCTAACATTATTAGATGGTGTTGATAAAATATTCCAATTTCAATTAATGGATGGACAGAATGGATCAGCACAATTATTATCACCAGCATTTGGCACAGTTGGAATGGTAAATCAAAATAGAAATCAATTAAATGATACCGTGTTAACAATATCATTGTTAAATGTACAAAATCAGGTAACCAAAAGTAATTATAATAGTAGAATATATTTTGAAGTAAATAGCTCATCATTTGACTTACAATTATCACCGGTTACATTCACTAACTTTTTATTGAGTAATCATTACACACCTTGTTACACAACAGTTGGTCCGGATGTTAATAAACCAACAGTTTTTTGGGAAAGTATATCAGATAATATGATTTCTCACTATATTGTTAAAAGAAATGGAACTGAAATCGCAACTGTACCATTCTCAACTGGTATATTATCATATACAGATTTAACAAATACAGAATCATCTAATTTCGTACAAGAATATACAATCGTAGCTGTTGACTCTTCCAATAACCAAAGATCGGGTAACGTTTCTACAATACACGCTCGTAATCTATCAAGTGTAGATGGTAAAATTGAAATGGATTGGACTGTACCAAAAACAGCAAAATCAATTACTAATTATAATATTTATGAACTTAATGGAGTGGATTTAGTTTTAGTAACAACATTACCATCAACAGTAACACAATATACTGTATTGAATCCAAAAACAAATAGTTCTTATCTTGTAGGAATTGAGAGTATGGATTGTACGGGGACTTCAAAATTAAAAAGTTTAACAGGAACTTTATTATCTAATAAAGTTACAACAAAATCAACGGCTTCTTTAACTGATGTAAGTTTGAGTTCTGATGATGAAGTAACTGGTTACTTTGACACATTGGGTAGACCAGTTGACCCGAAAACTGCAAAAGGGTTAATTATAACTCTATACAAATCAGGTAAAACTGAAAAAGTTATTTACTAAAAATTCATTTTTTAGTTTTACAAAAAAGGGACTTCCTGTCAAATGATAGGAAGTCTTTTCAATTTTAAATATTCGTTAATATCAATTCAACCTCTTCCCTTTCTTGAAATTGCTTTGTGTGATAGAATAAAAAATCATCTGTAAAATCATTCAATTTACAATAGTCTATTTTCAACAAGGCATCCGCTTTTAAGTTATTTGACATCAAACTATTTATAATTGAGAATAATAAATAGTTCATACTTACAATGCTATTTTCGGTTGAAATGAAAAGATGAAAATGAAAGTGAAAATTTATTTTTGTATCTATATTTAAACTTTTGAATTGTGTTTTATTGAATCCTTCGTTGGTTTCAAAAACACAAACATATTGTATCAATTCATTTTCTAACCCTTCTTTGTATTGATAACCATACAAACTTTTACAATAATCTTTAATTCCTTTCTTAATATACTTTTTAAGTTCTTTTAAAGTGAGATTTCGTCTTTTGTGATGTTGTTGTATCACCAAGTTGTAAAGATTGTTCTTATTCAATCTATTTATCTTTTGTGCTAATTCTTTTTGATGAGGTTTAACTTCATAGGTGTAAATCATTGTCTTAATCATATTTAATATACAATCATTCGGAATAGAAATAAACCGTTATCATCTCAAATAAAATGATTGTTTTGGAATCTATTTTTTACAGAAATTTAACTGAAAAAGGTTATTAAAGAATTCCAATTTCTCTAATAACCATTGATTTAATTTAAAAATTCGATTTTAATTTTAATTTCTTCTATTTTGATTTTCCAATTAATAATTTCTCTCTTTTTAAACTCTTTTTCTTTTATGAATTTTTCTTTCAAAGTTTTAATTTTCGTTCGTAATTCTTCAATCTTATTATAATCCATCAAGCAACAATCCTTTCTATGAAAATCATTTTCATTAATGTTAAAATCGCAACCTCATCATACAATTTTAAATTTTTGTAGCTTATGTGTTTTAACTCTGATTTTGAAAGTAATCTATGTGCTTTTGATTTTGAAATTTTCAAGATGTCTTTTATATGATTGATGTCGTAAAGAGTTGAATTATCACTTTCATTAAAAAATAAAATCATACTCTTTTTTTATAAATTTTATCCAATCGTAAATATTCTTTTATAATATCTTCAAGTGGTTCTTCATTGTCTTCTGAATTTGGAATCCCGTCTATTTCATCAATGATTTCATCATCCGGTTCATTTGTTTCTTCATCTGAAATAATTTGAACTTGTGCTTCATCATCGTTTTTATTCTTTTCTAAATCTTCCAAAATAAACCTCAAAAATTTGATATGGATATGCTTCTTTTTTTTCATCTTCTACTATATTTTTTTCAAAATGAACTGTTTCATTCTGTTTTATATATTAAAAGAAATATCTCCCTTTTTTCTTTATTTTGAGCGTATATGCGTTTATATACAAATAAATAGAAGTATATCACATAAAAAATAAATCGTTCATTTCTTGGTTAACTTTATCTGTTCGAATCGTGTTAAAATCACTTAAATAATGTTCGGTGGTCGATAATCTCTGATGACCTAAACTTCTGGAAATAGAATAAATATCATTTTCGGTATTTTCAATTAACAGATTGGTATAAGTGTGCCTTGTTATATGAGATGACAATACAATATCTAATTCACAAAGTTTTTGTAATTGTTTCAATTGTTTGTTATAAATAGTTGTTTTAGAAGAAATTTGATTGTACTGATATTGGTTTAATGTTGGATTTCCATCGAATATTATTCCTTTAAAATCTTCATTTTTCAACAAATCAATAATAAATTCATCTTTATGATTTTTTGAATATTCAGTAATTTTTATGAGAATATTACCAAAAACTTTGAATCTAATTTCATCCAATTTTAATTTCCAACTTTCAATAGTTTCAATTGCTTTTTTATCTCCACTAATAAATCCCGAAATATTTTCTTTTGCTATTTTTTTGTACTGCGATTTTAATTCTAAAAAATTCATTTCATAGTCTTTATCTATGTTGAAATGATAAATCGTATCCAAAATTTCTTGACAATTCCCACTCATAAAATCTGTCAAAAGGAATGCTAAATTATCGTTGATGAAAACCGAATGTTTCTTTTTGGTTTTATATTGATAAAATTCAATTCTTCCTTCAATTACGTTACTCCAACGTAAAGTCAATAAATCACTAACCCTAATACCTTGACAGAAAATTTGAAATAGAAAGTAATTTTTTGTTTTAAATAAAATATTCTTTTTGTCAATCTCTTTCTGAATTATTGTTTCAACATTGTTTTTTGTTAATCGTTTTTTGACAACTGAAACACGTGTGTTTTGAAATAATATAAACGGGTCTGACTTCGGTATGAACAATTGTTTTTTTATTGCTAACTTGTATATTTTCCCTAAAATTGAAACGTATTTTTTTGCAGTATTAATTCCTATTCCGGTTGATAAAAGATAAATTTCATACTGTTCAATAAAACTGATTGAAACGTCTTGAAATAAAATATCACTTTTCCCTTTGGTTTGTAAAAATGATTTAAAATGTGTTTTTGTTGTATTCATTTTTTTAGAAGTTCCGAACTTCTTTTGCTGAAATAGTAAATTCACCTCATCATCATAAAATTGCAATACAGATGTTTTATCTTTTACCTCTTTAATATCGTTTGTTTGATTATAAAGTTGTTTTAATTCATCAATTTTATCCTCAATGATTTTCGTTAATCTTTCATAATCCTTGCAACTATTACGAACTTCATTTTTATTAGAATTCCAATCTCTTTCTTTTAATATTTCTTTCGTTGAAAAATATTTAGACTTTCTATTTTCTGTAATTCTAATATTGATTATTCCTTCTTTATCAGCAGAATATTTCTTTTTTAAATATGGAGTGAATGTTATGTTATGTCTCATTTGTTTATTACTTTTGATCGAAGATAAATAATTCAAAAGTGTTAAACAAGTGTTAAACATTTTTGTTTTACACTCGTTCTTTAAAAATTATAAAACAATGATAATTAAACATTTAACCTGTTCTATTGTAAGGATTTAAGAACAGGTGGGACCACTTTTAAAAAGTGCAAAACCCTGTAATACAAGTTATTACAGGGTTTTTTGTTTTTAAAATACAACTTTAGTGTAAAACATTTTTTACTTCTTTTTAATCTAATAATCCAACTTTATACCTTTAATTAAACGAAAAATTAATAGATAACTTGCAAAGACCTTATCTCTTTTTTCATTCACCAAGTTTTTTATTTATTATTTCAAGTTCAATTGTTAACCACTCCTTTTTAATTTGGTAGGGATATTCTTCGTATCTAGCATTGTCTTCATTAATTGAATATCCTTTTGAAAGGTTAGATATTGCTTGTTCAATTAATTGCTTGGCTTCGGTATTTTTATTCTGTAGTTCTAATAATTGAGCTTTATAGTATAATGCATCCGGAAATTCTTTATAGAAGCTTATTGCTTTATCAAGGAAATAATTCGCCTCGGATAGTTTTTCTTGTTCCATTTCAATTAATCCAAGGTAAAAATACTCTACATAATGTGCTTCTTTCCATTTCAATTCACTATATTCTATGGAGGATTTCAGGAATTCTTCTGCCTTTTGAAATTGGTTTAATTGCAAATAACTTAAGCCAATGTAAAAATCATAACTGTGATCCATTACAAAGCCATTTTTATTTTTGATTTTTACTAATTCAAAATCCTTAATCGCTTCTTTGTAATTTTTAACAAAAATACATTTCATAAATGCCTTGTATTCAAAGTAATGATTTGTTTGGTCATACTTTATGGCGCTGTCAAGGTATTGTAAACCTAATTCATATTTTTTTTGTTTGAAAAGAGGCATCGCTTTTTGTTGCCATAGGTAAGCATTATAATGATCGATCATCAAAATACTATCAATGTATTTTTGTCTAGCTTGAGAAAACAGACGAACTTCAGCCGTTTTAGCATAATAATGAGCTAATTTCTCCTTAATAATAATTTTCTGTTCTTCTGTATGTTGAGAAAAAACAAATAATGGTAATAGCAAGAGTATAAGAGTCTTCATAATATATTTTTGACGAATTTACTTGTAATTTTCTTTCCAGCGAAATTCACACACTATTTCCAACTTTTTCGCGTTGAATAGATAATCACCCCCTTTTTTAGTATTCATTTTTAATCATTTTCGATCATGGCTACTCCTAAATCACCTCAAGAAAAAATCGCAAAAATAATTGTGTATACCCTTATTATTGGTGCGGTTAGTATGTTTGGCTATCACATGGTAGTTGGTGAATCACACTTAAATAAGAAACAACAAGAACATTTGAAAACAGATGCCAATCCATTGAAAAGCATGGTCATCAACAATGATAGAGACACACTAATTCAGCTAAGTTCAGGCACGCGTATATCCCTACAAAAAGGAACATTTGCTGATGAAAATGGGAAAACAATAAAAGGGAATGTTAACCTACATTACCGTGAATTTCACAACATGGCTGAAACATTATTGGGAAATATTCCGATGGATTACGATTCAGCTGGTCGTCAATATCATTTTGAATCTGCCGGAATGTTTGAAATCAAAGCTGATGCAGATGGACAAGCAATTAAAATATTAGCGAATAAACCCATTCAAGTACAATTAGCTTCTTTAGATCGTCGTGCAGAGAAATTTAACCAATATTTTTTAGAAAATAGAGATGGAAATTGGAAATACTTAGGTAAGGATACCCCATTTACGGTTGAAAAAATGAAACCTATAAGCGAACCGCTTCAAGTGAATTCCTATACCAATCTCAATCCAAAAAAAGCAGAAGCAATAACGCAATTAAATCCTGACAAACAACAATTCAAGATTGAAATCCCAAAGAATACCTTTCCTGAATTACAAGGATACACCAACTTACAATTTGAAGTTTCTACCCAAAACAAAAAATTTGATCCTGCAAAAACCCAACAAGACTGGGTCAATGTAGAAATAGAAAAATTTGGTAGTGGTCGTGATTACAAATTTACTTTTGTAGGACTGAAAGAAAACTATGAAGTTCTTGGTTACCCAGTTCTTGATTCTTTGAATTATCAAACTGAATTCAAGAAATTCGAAAAGATGCATACTGCTTCTCTTGATAAAAAAGTACAACTAAAGAAACAGCAAATTGAAGCACAACAAGCTTGGGAAAAACGTAGTCAAAATTTTGAACAAGCTACTCAAAATTATCGTTTAGCAAATGGAGGAACAAGAAGTAATAATTCTGATTCTTCCATATTAGCATCGATGAAAGTTGTCAATACACAAGCTATTGATCAGGTAGTATATCGCTCGTTTCAAGTGAAAAATTTTGGTATCTATAATTCTGACTGCCCTCAAAATCTTCCAAATGATATAATTGTACGAGCATCTTTTGAAGATGGTGTAGGTAATATAATCCAACCACAAACAATTTATTTGATTGAAAAAGGAAAAAATGCAGTCTATACCTATTATAGTGGTGCAAAATTTGGATTCAATCCATCTTCAGAAAATGTTATTCTTATGATCATAAATAATAAATTATATACAGTAAAGTCCGAAGAATTTGATGAAATCAAAAAAGGCGAAAAATCGCATACATTTTTAACCACTATAATATTAAAATCCAACTACAAAGAATCCGATATTCTAGCATTAATATAAAGAACATGAAACTCTTCCTAATTTTTTCATTTTTTAGTATTAATAGTTGTTTTGTTGTTGCACAAAAAACACCTGTTGCTACTTTTAAAATCAGTTCAACTAATTTTTCCATCTTCCCACGTGAGCAATATGTTTACGTGGGATTGGAAAATCGCATAAAAATAACTTCTAAACCGAGAGGTATTCCATTTGTGTGTAAAATCAGTAATGGTAAATTAAAAAAGATAAACGATAGTATTTATATAATTAGTAGTCCCTTACCTATTCAAACATTACTTTCAATTTGTCGGGTAGATTCTAAAGGAAAAGAACATGTAATTACAACAAAATATTATGATTTTATACCATTTCCAATTATCAAATTTATGGGAATTAAAAGTGATTCAGCTACAAACCGTATGGGATTGGCTATGGGAAATTTTCAAGTAGAATACAAAGGGAAAGGGAAAATCCCAGTAAAAAGTTTTAAAATAGAGATTTACAGCAATTCAAAAACGTATATTGATAGTACACAAGGAAATCGATTGAGTAAACGAATGTTACAAGAGACTTATAAACTACGTCCTGGAATGGTCGTGACGTTTTCAGATTTTAGGTATCAAGCACCTGATGGATCATTACAAACTGAACCTTTTTTTAGAATGTTTATAATTGCTGATGATCCTAATCCAATCAATTTTCAGTTTTAAGATCTCTGATTTTGACATCTGCAAAATAATAATTCTCCCCTTTTACTGAACATCTTTCCTTGTAAGATATAACTAATATCATTTATACTAAATAAAATAAAAATTCGTTTAACTAGTATAAAAACCCCTCAATCATGAAAACGATCAACGCCTTCATTCTCCTACTAGGAGGTTTAACTTCGTGTACCCCTGCTAGTCATGTATCATACACGGTAAAAAATGCAAGCTCATCCGCCGTTAGTTTTCACTTGTCCTATGACCAAAGAGATACTACCTTATTAATCAAGCCAAACGAAGAAAAAAAAGTAGCATATTTCAATCGATCAGAAGTAAAACCATCGTTTTTCCGAAAAATTAATATTATTGGAATCCATAAAAAAAAGTTCTTGTTGAATTTAAAGGATGAAAATTCGTGGCGATTTTCATTGAAAAGTAAAGACTATTTTAAATCCAGTCGTGGAGAGTATCATGTTGAGATTTTAGATACTGATTTTATGTGAGGTTGATTCAAATCCTTTTCAATATCTTTGAACGTGTAATTTGAAGATAAAACCTCCATGAAATACTCGAAAAAAAATATTTTACGCTTCATTTTAAGTGTTTTTTTTCTTGTCATTATTTTACTTTATAAACTGGGTTCCACAAAATCGACTTATCGACTTACACAACCAATTAGTGTATATATTACTTGGGGAGCACATGATAATCTATCAGATACAATTCTACTTTCAGAATATTTAGTATTCAAACAATTGAATGCGATTCGGGCGTTAAAAAAATATGGTGCACATTTTGATTACTTTGTATTAACCTCAGTTCGATTATTAACAATTTGATTGTCAGTAAAATAGTTTGAAATTAGAAAAGTAAGTGAAATACATTTAGTATCTTTAATGTGTTCAATATTAATGATTTAAACTATTTTTATGTATTTCACTCAAGATAAAATTACCGA
>CANGOA010000055.1 GCA_947455255.1 Flavobacteriia bacterium
GGTAATTTTATCTTGAGTGAAATACATAAAAATAGTTTAAATCATTAATATTGAACACATTAAAGATACTAAATGTATTTCACTTACTTTTCTAATTTCAAACTATTTTACTGACAATCAAATTGTTAATAATCGAACTGAGGTTATTATACTTTAATTATTACCTGTATAAACAGGTATTTTATTATATACTCCATTTCTACCGTAGAATGCGTTTTTGTTTCCGTTAATGCTTGATATATTAACATCAACCTCTCCTACGTCAACATAACCATCAACAGTAACTGTGTTTCCAACATCAACTGTACCACCTACATCAACTGAGTTGACTACTTCTACTTGTTTTGAAGATGGGATAATACCCATATTCTGCAATACAATTGCCCAAATCCCGCAAGCAATGACTATTAAAATGATTTTATTGTTCTTTGTTTCCATATTCTTTTACTTTTAGAGTTTAGCCAAGTACATCGCTCTGATGTTTCAATATTATTTCTTCCATTTCACGAATCATTTGTTCTGCAATTTTTTGTTGCTCGAAAATACTGAGGTTTCTACAATCGTTAAATTGTCTCTCATGTACTATTTCTTTTTGAAAGAATTTGTACTTCCAAAAGATAGTTAAATGTCCTGAGCTATAATGAAATTGAATGATTTGATTTTGTCCTTCTTGATATAAATTGAATTGTCTGTCACTTGTTTTTGTTACTCTTCCGTTGCCATTGTATGCAGCTTCATTGAGTATAGAGACAATGATTTCAAATTTTTCAGAAAGTGAAATGCCGTTTAAGTCTTGTTTGTCCTTGTTTAAGGAAGAAACAAACATGATGATGATTACTATTAATACAATTACTATTAGTGCTACCATAGAGTTTATTTTTGTTTTGAACTATTTGTTTTCCTCCCAATTCGTCACAGGTTTCAAACAGTAAATCCATATCATTGCTACGATAGGAGATATGAATCCGAAAAATCCCCAACCTCCAGTGGATCGGTTTAAATCACGTGCTCTTGCTGAACACACAAATATTCCAATAATTCTAATTGCTAAGAGTAATAAAGGTACTATTGCTTCCATTGTCTATAATTTAAAAGTTAATATTAAGTTCGGTTTTGGCTTGTTCTTTTAGCTCAGTCAATCGTTTGTGATTACGTTGGTTTGCTGTAATCTCTTGGAATAACTTGTCAGCAACTTCTTGTAAGGGTGTGTTTACAAATCGGTCAGGATGACACTTTTTAGATAATTCCTTGTAGAGTTCCTTGGAATGATTGATACTATTCATCAGATTGTCCATATCTATGTCTTGATTTTTCATCTTTTTTATTTCTGACTGATTTACGTCTGAATAATCCAAGTTGGTTTTCTTCTTTTTTAGTAAGAGAAATAGAATGACAAGAAATTCTATGATTGCAATTACAATCCAAATCCGCGTAGTGAAATTGCTTGAGCCTTGTGGTACAGATTTAATAGTCTTACCTACTATATGAAGTGTGTCTATTTTTAATAGCATAGTTGTTATGTGTTAAGATAAATGTCCTCCTATATTTGCGTAGTCCTTCAAGCACCATTTAACCCCGTTAAATCCTTTGTCGTCATGAACCTCAAGTGTATCCCATCCAAGCGAAATTAATTTACGTACAAGTCCTTCATTGTCTAAAACAACTTTACCTACCTCGATTAATTCGTTTTTAGAAAGTGGTCTACCTGACAGTGCTTTTATCCTGAATCCTCCTGCCAAAAACTTAGAAAATGCGTGCCTATACTTACTTTCTCCTTTGGTTATTTTGGATTCTAATAGGGTAGGAGCAACGCCATTGATAAATGATTTCTTAGCTGCGTTATTAAAGTCTCTAATTAGACGAAAACGCTCAGTGAGTTCTCCAAACCAGTCTGCTATCTCTATAATTTTGTGCCACATAGTGCTATGTAATGTATTGATTTAGATGTCAAAAATAATAAAACATCTCCAAACAAGTCAATTTTGTTCTATTGATTTTCTTAGTTGTAAGATACATTAGTATCTGAATGACAGAAGAAGATTACATAGCATACGTTTGTAGCAGAGTGAAAGAGCTTAGAATCCAAAAAGGGATGAAGCAAATTGACTTGGCTTCAGTGATTGGTATAGATGATTCTAATTTAAGGAGGTTGGAAAATAACCGTACATCTCCCACACTCAAAACTTTGTATAGAATTTCCAATGCATTAGAGGTTGATCTTGCTGATTTGTTACCTGATGTTAAAAATCAAACAAAGAATTCCCTTTAGCATTCCAAAACCGAAAGAAGCGAGTAGCAATAATGCTATGTATTTTATAATATTCATAATGATTAATTTTTAATACTGGGATTCAAATTCAAATCCCAGTTCTTTTTAGTACAATTGTCCTTTATCAGCAAATGAATAGAATCCATTTGGTGTCACAATGAGATGGTCGATTAGATCCAGTCGTAATAATTTACCAGCCATTCGCAGGTCACTTGTAATACTTATATCCTGTTGGCTTGCTTCCAGTTTTCCGCTCGGATGATTATGGCCAATGATGAAATACGAAGCTCCACAATTCAGCGCCATTGTAAATACAACTTTGGGGTCGATAATCGTTGTATCTGTTCCTCCTGAACTGATACGAGCCCAACCAATCGTATTATTTGCCTTAGTTAGAAACAATACAATCGCTTCTTCCATATATTCGATTGTATCAGGATTAAAAAGGGTTAGAAATACTTTGTAAGCATCGTCAGACCATCTAATTTTTGTTTTTTCTGCCCTACTGGGTACATATTTTAACTGAATTTCAGGCATTTCTTTGGATTTTTCTACTTTCATTTCTTGTTTTTTATTGTTACATATAATTTTACGTTACCGGATTTGGAGAGTATAACAAGGCAAAACCGCTATAAATCAAACATGCAGTTTGCATGATGCCCAATACAAGTGGCTAAAAGCAGGGTTTTGGGATAGCTTCTCGTCTCTGTTTCTATTTCTCCCATGATTAGTAGGTGTCCTTGATTAGATTAACCTAACTTATTAGATGTCTTTGAAAAGTTTTGAATTTGGAATTCTCACACTCCGGATTTGCTTTCAGAAATTCTTGATATAAGATTTTTCGTTATATAAGGAAATGGATTATAATTTCTCAAATTTATTGGATGTTCATTGTTGGGTGGAGGCTTTGAATGAATGCCAAACAAGGGGGGAGGTTCAATGAGGTGCATCGTAAGATTACACAAATAAGTAACAAAAAATTAGATAAAAAAAATAAAATTTAACTCAAAGTTAAAGTAAGGGAAGTTTCAGGTTTAATAGGTTTAATTTTAATGAGTTAAATATTTTTTTAGGGGGTAATATACATACTATAAGTATTGTTTTTGTAGGTGTTAATTAGTAAATTTATCCATAATAATAAAATTTAAAATATGAAAGAAAAAATTGTGAAATATCGTGATTATGAAGATGAAAAAGGCGATATTAAATATGTAGTTAGGTCCAAAAAGGTAGTTGTAGATGGGTATAAAACATACAGTAATTGCATGCATAAGCTAAGTAGGTTAAGTAATTGTGCTTCTTTGTTGTTGCATTTTATATGTCAAGAAATGGATGGAGATAATTCAATTGTTCATACGTCCAAATTAAGAAAGAAATTCATTTTATTGGTCAAAAACACATGTGATGGATTGGAGTATAAGGATAATACAGTAAAATTGGCTTTTTATTCATTGGTGAATGAAGATCTTATTATCCCATTTGATGAAAGATCTACTTTTGTTGTAAGTCCTTATCATTTTTTTAAAGGAACCGAGGCTGAGAGAATAAAGGTTATTAATGAATTGCTACGTTTTGCAGTTCGTAGTAGAGGAAAAATGAAAAAGAACAATATTTATAGGGTTATGGGTATTTCTGAAGAAATTTTAGATAAAAAATCCCCTACTAATGTCTCAGTAGGGGAGAGTGTTAAGCAACCCTATCAATTATCTTCTGATTCATCTCGTCGATAATAAAGAGGTCAAATTGCTCCAAATAGATTGAGGTAGTATTATTGCCATACGAATGACTCAAAGCCTCGGAAATCAAATCTTTTGAGTAACCAAGTCGTTTAGCTGTATTTGCGTAGGTGTAACGAAAAACATACGTACTCAAAGGTTCTGATGTATTCAAAATCAAACCGATTTTCTTTAGGTGGGCATTGATAACTTTTCTTTTTTGGTGGTAAATTTCGTTGAAATTTTTAGTGTTCTGAATTTCTTCCTTTGATAACACACCCAGTAAGGTAAAACCATCCGTTTTGAAACTAAATAACAGCTGATTTATCTCGTCCGTCAGAAGTACACTACAGATTTTTCCAGTTTTTGAACGCTTATAGATGATTCTATCGCCTTTTATGTTTTCGTTGGATAGTAACAACAAGTCACGTAAATTAATGCCTCTAACCATAAAAATCAATTTCCCAATTTTCCAGCTGGTTTGCAATGCTGGTTTTGAAGAAAGGTCAAGGTGGAAATATCCGTAGATTTCCTCCAGTGTTAAAACACGTGGGGTCGTTTTCTCCTTTTTAATTTTAAACTTTTTGAACGGATAGCATTCTATACCTACAATATCTTGGTTTATTGCTTTGTTCCAAATTGCTCTAAATGTTCTCAAATAAACTGAAACGCTGTTGACAGATACTTTTCTTGCCAGTAGACGATTTTCAAGGTCTATGATGCTATTGAGTTTTAGTTTGTCAAAAGGGATGTCTAAATTAATGGTATTGGACAAGGTAGATAGCGTGATTTTGTAAGTACGTGCGTTTCCCAGTTTACCTGTACTCATAAGATTTTCGATTTCACGTTCCCAAAAGCTACGTATAGTTAATTCAGCCTCAGTTTCGCCTAAAATATAATCTTTACATGCTTTTATGCACCAATTCCCAATGTTTGTATTTACATATTCATTTAGCCGGTTTTGGAAATGCTTTTTTTGTTTTTCTAAGAGCTTGTTAATCGACTCATCTTTTCTATGGAAACCACCATTTTGATTGAACAACTCTTTCTTACTTGAATATCCTGAAGATATCTCAATCGCTTTACCCATAAAGCTTGTTCTGAATACGATGGGGTAGGAACCATCCTTCTTAGCCCTTCTAAAATTAAGGACTGTGTTAAAATTTGCCATTGTTATTTGGTTATGGCTTACCGTATAAAATTTACATAGAAATTTACATATCCAACTCGAAAAATGCTTTAGAAAGCACTTTAATTCATCTTCAAAGAAAAAATACTTGGATTGGTCTTTAGTGTGATTTTATTCATTCAGAAACCTCTACACCCTTTAATATTATTAAAAACATCTCTAAATCAAAAAAGCCTTAGATTTCTCTAAGGCTTTCGTTTGTGTGGGAGATGAGGGGCTCGAACCCCCGACCCCCTGCTTGTAAGGCAGGTGCTCTGAACCAACTGAGCTAATCTCCCATTTTTCAAACAGCGTTTCTGTTTTGTGTGTGCAAATATAGGTAACTTTTTTATTTCTGCAAGTGATTAAGTGAAAAAAGTTTGAAAAAATCACTAATTAAAAAAAAACTCCCTGTAATTAAAAGTGTATCTTCTTTATTAACAATAGGTTTTACTTGTTGGATGGTTTGTTCCAACGAATCGAAAAAAAGTATATTTAGATTAGTGTTTTTACTTTTTTCGATTAATTCTTGTTTTGTACAACTGCGATTGCTCGAAAAAGGTGTGAAATAATAAGAGGCATTACCAGGGAAAAGAGGTAAAATGTCAACTAAATTTTTATCCGAACTTGCTCCAAAGACAATGTGAAGCTTCCCTTTTTGGATTTTAGAAAGTAATTCAAATGTTTTTTTTAAGCCTGCTTCATTATGAGAAACGTCTATTATTGTTAAAGGTTCTTCTTGAATCACTTGAAAACGCCCTGTGAAATTTCTGTTTTTCTCCACGTTTTTAATTCCGTTTATTAAATCTTGGTTTGAAATTTCAACATGAAGCTCACGTAACCTATTTACAGTACATTTAACTGTGCGTTCGTTTAGTGATTTATAATTATTTTGTTCCGATAATTTTACTTCTTCAAAAGCATAAAAGATAGTTGCATTTAATTTTTCTGCTACTTCTTTAAAGATTGGTAATGTTTCAGAATGATATTCACCAATTACTACAGGAACGTTATGTTTAATAATCCCTGCTTTTTCAAAAGCAATTTTAGGCAATGTATTCCCTAATAAATCTGTATGGTCGAGACTTATGTTCGTAATTACAGAAAGAATAGGGGTGATGATGTTGGTAGCGTCTAAACGTCCTCCAAGCCCTGTTTCAATAACACATATATCACACTTGCTAATCAAGAAGTGATTTAACGCCATAGCGAATGTAATTTCAAAAAAAGAAGGTGAAAAAGTCAAGTTGCTTGCTTGTACTTTTTGACAAAATGAAATCACCTCATTTTCTGGTATTAATTGATCATTAACAGCTATGCGTTCTCTGAAGTCTATAAGATGAGGCGAAGTAAATGTTCCTACTTTGTAACCAGCTTCCATGAGGATCGATGAAAGCATGTTTGAAGTCGATCCTTTTCCGTTCGTTCCAGCTATGTGGATGTACTTTAAGTGAGTATGATTAATCTCAAGACATTCACAAAGTTGTTGTATGTTACCTAAATCAGGTTTATAAGCAGATTTCCCTATGTTTTGATACGATGGAAATTGTTTAAATAACCAATCAATAGCCTCTGGATATTGCATTTATGATGCTTTTACGCTAATCGTTATTTTTTGATTTTGAGGTTTTGTTCCAGGCATTTTATTGAATCGAACAGAAGATTTTACATTAGAGATGTATTGATTAATAATACGAGCATCAGTAATTGTAGATTCTCCATTTATATTTACAGCTTTTACCACAGAGCCTTCTGCATTTATTGTAACCATTAAAACAACAATTCCTGAATAGTTCGATTCTACTGGAGCAGGGTCACTCAATCGTTGTCGCGCTTCTCTTTTCGTCTGACCACTACCATGACCTTCACCTCCTTCTCCAGTGCCAGATCCGTTATCTTTCCCAAATGGACCATCACCACCTCTTCCTGCTCCACGTTCTCCACCAGAACCACCACTTCCAAAAGGATTCGGAGATTTTGCTGTAGAGCTAGATTTATTTGTATTGTTGTTATCTGTATTGTTGTTTTCAGATTTCCCTGAAAAAACTTGGTTGTCTGGATTACTAGTCTGAGTTAATATTTCCTCTGTTTGTTCTTGTGGATCATCAAGTTTATGATTAGATGCTGTTCCGCCTTCCATTCCTGCACTACCACCTTCGTCTGTTACTTCAACATTTGTTCGCTCTACAATAAATTCTTCTATTACTTCATCAGACTTTAATGGAGGTAAATCGACTGGAAGTGGGGGAGAAATAGTGAATTTAATTAAAATGGTAACAACTATAAATAACAAGATTGAACCAATTGAGCTGAAAAGTGCAACTTTTCTGTCTTTTTTTGACTCGTTATTATGTATTTCCAAAGTAATCATCTCTACTCTTGTTTTATTTATGCAGTTGCTTTTGTAGCAATAATCATTTTTAAGTTATTGTCCAATCCAATTCTTAAAATATCTACTAGTTCTTGTACTTTAGAATCAAAAGGGATACGAACTACAACTGAGTTGTCACCTAATTTTTTTGTTTCAACTAACAAGACACCTTCGATTTCACTGAAAGCAACTTCTTTTTTATCTACAAAATATTTTTTATCCTGCGTGATTGTCAAGCTTACATGTTGTTTATTTGTTTTCTCATTTGCTTTTGATTCAGGTAGTGGAACCTTAATCACATTAGGATTCGCTAACGTAGAGATAATTAAGAAAAACAACAACAAGAAGAACATGATGTCACTTAATGCAGAAGTAGCTACCTCTGCATGGAATCTTCTATTTCTCTTAATTGCCATTGCTTGGACGTTGAATTAAGTTGATAAACTCTAAATTCATTTTTTGTACTTGTAATGTATATTTATCAATCATTCCAAGTAATATATGGTAAATTGCATAAGCAATAATACCAACTACTAATCCTGACCCAGAACTAATCATTTTTTCATACAAACCTCCAGAAATGTTTCCTATAGATACATTTTCTGTGATTGAGATTTTATAGAAGATTTTAATTACCCCAGAAATAGTACCGATAAATCCTAAAGTTGGTGCAACCCCAGCAATTAGTCCTAAATGCCCTAATTTACTTTCCATTTTACCAATTTCAATATTTACAACCTTTTCCATGTTGGACTCAACTTCACCAATTGGTTTACCAATAGTAAGGACTCCTTCTTTCAATACACTACCATACGCAGAAGCATCTCTTGAGACACTATCCAAAACAGGATTCAAATTACCTGCTTGTAAATTAGTTTTGATGTCAGACAATAATTGATTATTGTATTTAGACATTCTAGAAATGTATCTGAATTTTTCAACAGCAAAAAAGATGGTGTAACCCAATAAAATTGCGATTGGAATTAAGAAAACTCCACCTTTCATTACAAAATCAAACGCAGAGATTTCTTCTGTTAGTTTAACAGCATTTTCGGGTGTAGCTCCAGTAGCTGCAACATCTCCTTGAGAAAAAAGTAAAGTGGTAGTCAAAACACTACCGATGATAAGAAAAGTTTTTTGTGAAATTTTCATAATGAATCGTATTTAAGCGTAAAATTAAACATAGAGAAGCCAACAGAATTTGTAGCTTTCTATTTATATCCACAACAAAATGTTAATTGAAGGATAGTTTATTAATTTTTATTGATTCAAAAGAAAAAAAATGGCGCCAGAAATATAGCCAATAAGCGCAAGTAATGAAATGTTTTTAAAATACCAACCAAAACTAATTTTCTCCATTCCCATAGCAACTACTCCTGCAGCAGAACCAATAATTAAAATACTACCTCCAGTTCCTGTACAATAGGCAATGTAATGCCAAACTGGTGCGTCAATTGCATTTGTAAACATACCAATACTTGCGGCAACTAATGGTACATTGTCTATAATAGCGGAACTTATACCTAATAACGTAACAAATGTATATTCTGGTATAAATGAGCGAACATTTTCACCAAAAGCGAAAATTAAACCCAAAGATTCCATTGCTGCAACAGTCATCAAAATCCCTAAAAAGAATAAAATCGATGGGATTTCAATTTTGGATAATGCTTTTAAGGTTGGACCTTGACCATTTGGTGCGTTTTCATCTCCACCAAAGGTTAGTTTGATTTGACGATGACTAATAATTTCTGCAATGCACGAAAAGATTGCTAATGAAAGCATCATTCCAATGTAAGGGGGTAAATGAGTTATTGTTTTAAAAATCGGAACAAAAACAATGGACATTAATCCAAGTATTAGTATAAAACTGGAATATTTAGGTTGCTTTTCTGTTGATGTTTCAACCTTAAATTCTCCTTTAAATGCGGGAAGAAAAAATGCGATAATTAAAGGTACAAGTATGTTTAATAATGATGGAATACCAAGTAATAAATAAAGTTTTACAGTGGTCACTTTGTTTGCCATCCATAACATAGTTGTTGTTACATCTCCTATTGGGGTCCATGCACCACCAGCGTTTGCTGCAATGATGATAAATCCTGAAAACCACATACGGTCTTTAGGTTCGGTAATTATTTTTCGAAGAATAGCAATTAATACAATCGTTGCTGTAAGGTTATCTATGATGGAAGAAAGAAAAAATGCTAAACTTGAAATAATCCATATTAATACAATTTTTCTCTTTGTTTTGATGATGTTTTTGATTGCTGAAAAACCTTTGAAATGGTCAATCATTTCTACGATTGCCATGGCTCCCATGAGGAAAATTAATATTTCAGCGGTTTTTCCAAAATGATGAAGAAGAGTTTCTTCTAGAAGATGGTGTTTGTTACCTAGCTCTGGCCCAGTTATAAGTTTTGCGCTTTGTGGGTTAAACCATGTTGTAACATCTTGAATGTTAAAAGCAATTGCAGTCCAACACAATGCCATCATAAGTAATGCAGGAATTAGTTTGTCGATTTTGAGCGAATGCTCCATCGTAATTGCTACATATCCTAAAATGAATGTGAGGACTACAAATACTTCCATGTATGTTTTACACTAACTGCTTTAATGCGATTTCGAAAGCAGTTTTTGCAATGTCAGTTTTATTTGAATTTGCTTTGTGAGCATTTTCTAAAGCAACTTTGATGGTATTACTAATATCTTCAAAAATTCCTTTATCTGTAATTGCTTTTAAGTCATTACTCATCAAATAAGCAAAAACTCTTGCCATACCACAGTTTGAAATAAAATCAGGAATAACAGCTAATTTAGAATCAGCATGTTCAGCAATAGGTCCAAAGAAAATTTGAGGATCAGCAAAAGGTACATTAGCACCCGCAGCAATCACTTCCATTCCTGCATTGATCATTCTGTTTAACTGATCTTCAGTTATTAAACGTGAAGCAGCACAAGGGATAAATACATCCGCTTTTAAATCCCAAACCTTAGCATTTACTTCTTCGAACGATAATAAGTTAGGGTGAACCAACTCGTTACCATTTTTGTTTAAGAATAAGTCTTTAATTTCTTCAAAAGAGAAACCATTTTCGTTGATTAATCCACCTACACGGTCAATAATACCAACTACGATTGCTCCTTGTTGTGCCAAATAATAAGCTCCAGCAGAACCAACATTTCCCCAACCTTGAACGATTACTTTTTTGCCAGCTACTGAACCACCCCAGATAGAATAGAAGTGTTTTACAGATTCAGCAACACCATAACCAGTAATCATATCAGCAATTACATATTTACGATCAATTGAAGGTGTGAATGTTTCATCTTCGATTACTTTTAAGACACCATTTCTTAACTGACCAATACGGTTAATTTTTTGAGCTTCACGTGGTTGAAAGTGACCATTAAAAACTCCTTCTTGTGGATGCCAAACACCACAATCTTCAGTCATTGGGATTACTTCGTGAATTTCATCCACATTTAAATCTCCACCAGTACCATAATAGTGTTTCAATAAAGGAGTTACAGCAGCATACCATCTTCTCAATACTCCTTCTTTACGAGGGTCTTTTGGGTCGAAATTAATTCCAGATTTTGCACCACCGATTGCAGGACCAGCAACTGTGAATTTAACCTCCATTGTTTTTGCTAAAGACTCTACTTCTCTTTTATCTAAACCAGTACGCATTCTTGTTCCTCCTCCTGCAGCACCACCACGTAGTGAGTTTATGACAACCCATCCTTCCGCTTCTGTTTCAGCATCTTTCCATTCAAATACGATTTCTGGTCTTTTATTTTCAAATTTTTCTAATAGATCTTTCATTTTTTTATGTTTTGATAGGTTATTTCGTGGGACAAAAGTAATAAATTTTATCAATCTAAACCTGATATTTCTCAGTTTGGCAGGTGTAACACACCACTACAAGAATTTCGCTGTGCTCCCGTGACATCACTGAGACAATTTTCTTGTTTGGAAAGGTATAAAGCCCCTAAAAATCCGAAGACGATAGCTTCTTTAAATTCTATGATTTCTTTCGAAGGAATGACGATTTCACCTTTAATGTATTGCTTTATACAATTAATCAAAAATGTGTTTAAAGCACCTCCTCCCGTAATTAATAATTTTTGAATTCCATTGTTATTTGCTGTTTGAGCAATTTGAATTCCAATGTGTTCACAAATTGTTGCTAATTTATTAGGAATTGTATCTTGGATTACATCTATAATCGGTAGAAAAAAATCGTTTAACCATTCCTTTCCCAGTGATTTAGGTCCTGATTTTGAATAATAATCGAGCGAATTCAATTTATTTAATAATGTGAGATTTATTTTTCCCGTTGCTGCCAACTCTCCATGCTCATCATACGATTTCCCAAGTGTATTCATGAGTAAATTTAAAGGGATATTACCTGGGCAAATATCGTATGCTTGAATTTTATTATTTTGTCTAAAAGAAATATTTGAGATTCCTCCGATATTTAGAAATCCATCTGCTAAAGAGTTAAACAATTGAAAATCACCAATAGGAACTAGTGGAGCACCTTGCCCTCCTAATATGACATCCTTTGTACGAAAATCATTAATTACTGGTAATTGAGTCATTAAAGATAGGGTAGTACCACATCCGATTTGGTAGGTAAATCCATTTTCTGGTTGATGAAAAATGGTGTGACCATGCGAGGCAATAGCGCTAATCGTTTTTATATCAACTTCAAAATCTGCTATAAATTGAATAACAGCTTCTCCAAACAGTTGTCCGATTTTTTTGTCTAATATCAATATTTTTTCTGCAGAACCTGCCGATGCTACGCTGAGTTGATGAATTATTTCTTCAGAATAATTAAATGTTTTACCACACACAAAATTAAAACTCCATTGATTGTTTTCTAAAATGTAGTTAGTCAATGTGATATCAATCCCATCTAGCGAAGTTCCAGACATGATTCCAATAAGTGTATAGTTAGATTTCATATAAATAAGCCAAGATCATAAATAGAAATACAAATAAACGGATAAAATCAAAAATTATACTCTAAATTTGTTTGCATAAAAAGATATCAAGATGAATTTTGAATTAACTGAAGAGCAAATTGCTGTTAGAGACGCTGCAAGAAATTTTGCACAAAACGTATTGAAGCCTGGTGTTATTGAAAGAGATAGAGATCAAAAAGTAGCTCATGAAGAATTAAAACAATTGGGTGAACTTGGATTTATGGGGATGATGGTCGATCCTGCATATGGAGGTGGAGGTATGGATACAGTATCTTATGCACTTGCAATTGAAGAAATTTCAAAAGTAGATGCATCCGTTTCTGTATGTTTATCTGTTAATAATTCATTGGTGTGTTACGGAATTGACAAATACGGAACAGAAGCTCAAAAACAAAAATATTTAGTTCCACTTGCTACTGGCGAAAAAATCGGAGCATTTTGTTTATCTGAGCCTGAAGCTGGTTCTGATGCAACTTCTCAACGTACTACCGCAATTGATAAAGGTGATTATTATTTATTAAATGGAACAAAAAACTGGATAACAAATGGTTCTACAGCTTCTATTTATTTAGTCATTGCACAAACAGATGTTGCAGCAGGTCATAAAGGAATCAATGTATTTATCGTTGAACGAGGAATGGAGGGATTTATCGTTGGAGCTAAAGAAGATAAAATGGGAATTCGTGGAAGTGATACTCATACTTTATTATTTAATGATGTAAAAGTTCCTAAAGAAAATAGAATAGGAGAGGACGGGTTTGGTTTTAAATTTGCGATGAAGACACTTTCTGGTGGAAGAATTGGAATCGCAGCTCAAGCTTTAGGAATCGCTGGAGGTGCCTATGAGTTAGCATTAGCATATTCAAAAGAACGTAAAGCATTTGGAAAAGAGATTTATCAACATCAAGCAATCGCATTTAAATTAGCCGATATGGCTACAGAAATAGAAGCTGCACGTATGTTGGTAATGAAAGCAGCAAATGACAAAGATTCGGGTAAAAATTACGATCAATCTGGTGCTATGGCAAAATTATATGCTTCAAAAGTTGCTATGGAACAAACAACAGAAGCAGTTCAGATTCATGGGGGATATGGTTTTGTAAAAGAATACCATGTAGAACGATTGATGAGAGATGCGAAAATTACACAGATATATGAAGGAACTTCAGAAGTTCAGAAAATTGTAATTTCAAGAGGAATTCTTAGTTAAAAATATTATTCGTAAATTAAATAAAAATGGTCACTTTAATTTAGAGTGACTATTTTTTTTGTTTTAAAGGTATTCAACAACAGCTTCGAGTCCAATACCTCGTGAAGCTTTTAGTAGAATTAATTTATTTTCGATTGAATTTTCTGTTAGAAATGAAATAAGATCTGCTTTTGTTTCAAAAAACGTACAATTTAATTGATTGCCTTTTTCTTCATAAAAATGCTTGCCAACAAAGTAGCAGGTTAATTTCTTTTCATTAATGTTTTGAATGACTATTTGATGTTCAATTTTTGAGACATCACCTAATTCAAACATGTCACCAAGAATTAATAATTTATTGTAATGATCCATTTCATAAAAACTTTCAATTGCATTTTTCATACTACTTGGGTTTGCATTATAAGCATCAAGTATAAGCGTATTTTTCTCTGTCTTTCTAACTTGAGATCGGTTATTTGTGGGCTCGTAAGAACAAATAGCTAATGAAATTTTTTCGTTTTCAACATTGAAATGTTTTCCAATTGAAATAGCTGCTATGAAATTTGTGTAATTATATTTACCAATCATACATGTTTCCAACTCTCCAGAATGGTAGTCATTACTATTCCAAGACATTGAAACAAAAGGTGTCATTTTGATTAAATTGCAATCAATATTTTGTGAATAGGGGATGTTTGTTGAGTTATTTGGTAAAATTGATTTTAATACTTCATCCTCATCATTGTAAAAGATCAACGCTTTTTGTTTATGAGCATATTCATACATTTCTCCTTTAGTTCTTATTACACCTTCATAAGAACCAAATCCTTCTAGATGTGCTTTTCCAATATTTGTGATAATACAATGTGTTGGTTCTGCAATTTCTACAAGTTCTTTAATGTCACCTGGTTTATTTGCACCCATTTCAATAATTGCAATTTCATGAGTTTGATTCAGTTTTAAAAGAGTTAATGGTACACCTATATGATTATTGAAATTTCCTGACGTTGCAAGCACATTGTATTTTTGTATCAATACATGTGCAATGAGTTCTTTACTCGTTGTTTTACCATTGGTCCCTGTGATACCTATCAATGGGATTTTAAATTTGTTACGATGATAATTACCTAATTTTTGCAAGTAAACTAAACTATTTTCAACAACGAAAATTTTTTCATTTACAACGTTAATAGGCTCATCACATATTACGTATTTAGCTCCTTGATTAATAGCTTCTTCTGCAAAAGTATTTCCATTAAAGTTTTCACCTTTAAGGCAAATAAATAAACAATCTTTTAGGATGTTTCTTGTGTCTGTACAAACACCTGTGGTTTCGTAAAATAGTTCAAAATTCATAATTCTTTGGCATAAAAAAACCCACCTTAAAGATGGGTTTTTGATATTTTATTACTAATTATTTTCCTTGTCTTCTTGCTTTCGCATTTGCTTCTTGAGATTGTAAACTCATTGAGCTTCCTAATCTATCCATAGCACAACGGAAACCTAAAGTAGACAATGATTGATCTTCATCTAAATATCTTCTTGTACCACCACCTAACCAATATGCTCTATCTCTCCATGAACCTCCTTTGAAAACACGAGATTTATCAGATACTAACGTAGTTGGCCAAGAAACTGTTGTTTTCGTTTCTTCAGAATAACCTTTCTTAATTTCTGTTCCATCTAAAGCATATTGTTCGTGTTGACTTTGGTACATAATTAAGTTAGGGTCGCGTGTCGCTTGATTAATTGCATTTTTACGATTGTTATTGTCATAGTAAATAGAACTTTCAATATCACCATCCATGTAATCAACGTAATCATCACGTCTGTAATTCAATCTTCCAATATTCTCTTCTTCAGTAACAGTTCTATATTTTAATTTACCAGGAGTATTTAATACGTAAGCACCGAAACCATCTCTTAACAAAGTAATAACTTCGAAGTCATATTCTTGTTCAGGTCCTTTACGTAAACTTTCACCGAAAATTTCACCAAAAATTTTAGTTTGTACATGATTTGATGCTTCGATATCGTATTTATCATTTTTTAATTTGATTGCAACATCTAACTCAGCACTAATTCTTTTGATTAATCCTAATTCAACTGTATCTTTTTCACTATTATGTGAAAGATAGATTTGGTCTGGTGCATAACCTGTTTTGACAGGGTTACGTGATTCATTTCTTTTCATGATACCAGTAGGAAGGGCAGAATCAGATATGTCATGCATTTTAGCAGCAATACGTTGGTAACGTACACGTTCAAATTCGTTTAAGTATTCTTTCATACCATGAACGTCATACATAATTTGTCCGTTTTTAGCAGCAATAGAACCTTCATTGTTTAATACTTTTGTTGTAAAAACATTTCCTCTAAACGGTCTAAATTCATCAAAATCTTCAGATGAAAGCGGTCTGTAAACATCCATTACCCATTCCGAAACGTTACCTGCCATGTTGTATAAACCAAAGTCATTTGGCCAATAGTCATCAACACGACCTGTACAATCATAACCATCATTTAAATGTCCAGATACCCCCATGAAATCTCCTTTACCACGTACGAAATTAGCGCGGATAACACCTCTAAATTCCTCACCATCATTTCTAACCCAGTGACCGTCCCATGGATAAATTCTTCTTTCTGTATAGTTTTCTTGACCTGCATCTAAGTTTCCAACTAAACCATAGGAAGCAAATTCCCATTCCGCTTCTGTTGGTAGGCGGTAACGTGGTAAAAGGAAACCATCTTCCATTTTAACTTTACGTGTCCCTTCTGTATTACTAGGATTTAAGTCAGGAACAGTTGCTCCTCCCTCATGTTGTCCAGATAAATATGCTTCCGTATTGAATGTGTTTTCACCTGTAGCTTCGACATTAAATCCATCCAAAATACCTTCTCGAACTAAAATATATTCATTTACACGGTCAGTTCTCCATTTACAGTAGTCAGATGCTTGTAACCAAGATACTCCAACTACTGGATAATCTCTATATGCAGGGTGTCTTAAATAATAGTCTACAAATTTTTCATTGAATCCAAGTGGAGATCTCCAGCAAAGTGTGTCTGGAAGTGCATTTTTATACACCATAGGGAATTCTGCACTATATGCGCGACCAATCCAATATAAATATTCGACCCAATGAAAGTTAGTTACTTCCGTTTGATCCATATAAAATGTAGATACAGAAACACGAGCAGTACGATTGTTCCAATCATACATTACATCTTGTTCAGATTTCCCCATTGTAAAGGTACCACCTTCAATGAATACTAATCCTGGTCCGGTTTCTTGTTCAAAGTTTGACGAGCGCTCAAAACCTCCATTTGAAGGATCGTTATAATCCCAACTCGTAGCGTTTGAAGATTCTTTCGCACAAGATTGCATTAGAGCAACAGTAAGGATTGAAAGGGTAATTAAGTGATAAAGTTTCATGATTTAAAGTATTTAATCATTAATTTATATTACAAATATATTAGGTTTAACGTAAAATTTATAAAAAGTTACATTTTCATTTAATTAATTTAGAAGGATGGGCAAGACAAACTTCTAAATGCCATTGGTTTTTCACCGCAACTCAAATTGAATCCCATGGAGACTTCATGGGATCCATATGAGGTACCATTGTTTAATTTAGAAACTGTAATATCATAACTATACCCAACTCTAAATGATTTTGTTTGAATTCCAAGTGAAAGAATAAAGGCATCTCTATTTCTGAACCAAGCACCAAAAGTAAGATTACCATGTTTAACATAGGTACCTATATTCATCTCCATAAAACCTTGTTGATATTGGAAGATAATATTTGGCATTAAAGAAGTTGATTTTACACCTCTAGCCCCCTTAACTAATGTAATGATTGCACCAGCGTGTGCTGTTATTCTCATTTTTTGTGGTGATGTACCATTAGTAATCATTGATTCATTAGGTTCGTTTAGATGAAACAATGCTAATCCTGCATAAAAGTTTTTAGAAAAGCCTAGGACACCTAATGAAGCATTGAAAAATTGTCTACTAGCATTTTGTAAAACATCCCCTGTATTTAAAACAAATCCTTTTCTCGGGTCAATCATATCTCCAAAAGTCAATTTTGAAACATCCAAACTTTTTTGGTAGTATGCCGCTCTTGCTCCAAAAAGTAAAGTGAATTTTCTATTAACCTTTAAGTGATAAGAATAAATCAAACCTAACATAGAAGTGTTAATTGTACCTCTACCTTGTTGGTCATATGTAGCTAATAAACCTAAACCACCTTTGATATTTTTGATGTATTTATCGTAAGATGCGCTATAAGTAACATAATTACCGGATAAATTTGGCCATTCATTTCTATAGTTCATACTAATTCTTGGACATTTATTAGATCCAGCAAAAGCAGGGTTTAAATACAAAGGATTGGCATAAAACTGTGTAAATGTCGGGTCTTGTGCATATATTACTTGCTGGTATGACACCAAGAAACACAAGATAAATAGGTACTTAATTTTTCTCATCCAAACTGAAATTTATGACCAATGATTACATTTTTTAGGTGTAATTAGTCGACAATAATAGTAATTTTTTTTCTAATAACGAATTCTTAATAGACATATTATAATTTTTTCAATAAATATTCGTTATAGTTTTATAATTATATCATAGTTGAGTATGTTTGTCTGCGTTACACTTTTGTTTTATGTTTTGTAGAGGTTTTGTTTACCTATTAATATTTTCTTTTTCTATTTATAGTTATAGCCAAAAAGCTGGACATAATTTAAAAAAATACGCATCAAGTTCCGTGCTTTCAGATGAATCTAGTGTATGGTATAAGGTTTCAATTAATAATGATGGATTTTACAAAATAAGTTATGAAGATTTAATTGGGTTTGGTGTTAATCCTTCTTTAATTTCTCCTTCATCTGCTCATGTTTATGGTAATAGTACTGGCGTTCTTGCTGAAGAAAACAAC
>CANGOA010000056.1 GCA_947455255.1 Flavobacteriia bacterium
AAATTTCTTAATGGTAAAAATGATTCTAGAATTTCAAAATAATAGCATTGACAAAAGTAGTTTCCCAAATATTTCTTAATTTCACAGCACAAAATAAAAATCGAAATCATTATGAATTACGACATATTAGTTATCGGAAGTGGACCTGGAGGATATGTGACAGCAATTCGCGCGTCGCAACTAGGATTAAAAACTGCAATTATCGAAAGAGAATCGCTTGGAGGTATTTGTTTGAATTGGGGATGTATCCCAACAAAAGCATTATTAAAAAGTGCAAATGTATATGAATACTTGACACATGCTTCTGATTATGGAATCAAGGTTGATGGAGGTTCTGCTGATTTCGATGCAATCATCGCTCGTAGTAGAGGTGTTGCTAACGGAATGAGTACTGGTATTCAATTCTTGATGAAAAAGAATAAAATTGATGTCATCAAAGGTACAGGTAAAGTATTGCCAGGAAAAAAAGTTGCTGTTACTGCAGAAGACGGAACTGTGACTGAATATTCTGCTGATAAAGGAGTTATTTTAGCAACAGGAGCTCGTTCTCGTCAATTGCCTAATGTACCACAAGATGGTAAACAAGTAATTGGTTACCGTGAAGCTATGACTTTACCTTCTCAACCAAAGAAAATGGTTGTGATTGGTTCTGGTGCTATCGGATTAGAATTTGCTTATTTCTACAATACGTTAGGAACAGATGTAACAATCGTTGAATTCCTTGGAAACATTGCAAATGTAGAAGATGAAGAAGTATCAAAACAATTAGAAAAGTCATTCAAAAAATCTGGTGTTAAAGTTTTAACAAACTCTTCAGTTGAGTCAGTTGATACTTCTGGTGCTGGTTGTGTTGTTACCATCAAAACGGCAAAAGGCGAAGAGAAAATTGAATGTGATATCGTTTTATCTGCTGCAGGAATTGAAACAAACATTGAAAATTTAGGCTTAGAACAAGTTGGTATTGCTACTGATAGAGGTCGTGTTTTAGTAAACGAATATTACCAAACAAATATCCCAGGATATTATGCAATTGGAGATATTGTACCTGGACCTGCGTTAGCGCACGTTGCTTCAGCCGAAGGTATTATATGTGTTGAACAAATTGCTGGTCACCACCCAGAGCCATTGGATTATGGAAACATCCCTGGATGTACTTATTGTTCTCCTGAAGTTGCTTCAGTTGGTTTGACTGAAAAAGCAGCACGTGAAAAAGGATTAGATATCAAAATTGGTAAATTCCCATTCTCTGCATCTGGAAAAGCAAGTGCTGCTGGAGCAAAAGATGGATTTGTAAAATTGATTTTCGATGCTAAATACGGTGAACTTTTAGGAGCTCACATGATTGGGGCAAACGTTACTGAAATGATTGCAGAAATTGTAGCTATTCGTAAATTAGAAGTTACAGGTGAAGCTTTAATCAAAACAGTTCACCCTCACCCAACAATGTCTGAAGCAATCATGGAAGCAGCTGCAGCTGCCTATGGCGAAGTGATACATTTATAGTCAAGAGTGACGAAAGTTACGAGTGACGAACTAACTAAAGAGCCATTTCGAAAGAGATGGCTTTTTTTGTTAGATTAATATTCGATGTTGTATTACTCTTTCATTTGTTTTCACTACAACCATATAGACTCCTGAAGAAAGTACGTTCTGATTTATCGAATAGTTCAATTCGTTTGGATAACAATGTAGTACTAATTTACCTGTGCAATCGATTAATTGAAGCTCAGTGATAATATGTGCACTTATAATTTGAAGATTATCTTCTATAAAATACACCATTAAATTATCATCAACCATTTCTTCCAAGTGAAGATCACAGTTTCCTTTTATTTTAATCATCTGATGGAAGTCAATATTACACGCATATTCAGGATGATCGATGAACGGATTACGATTTCCTTGTATGGAATAGATGTATTCTTGTCTTGCTATTTCGTAATGATCAGGCGGATCTTGAACATGCCATTTTTTAAGTATTTCTTGTTCTTGATTGACTGGCAATTTCCAAGCATGATTTTTAATGCCATTATACGCAACAGTCATATACAACATAGCTCTCGCAGCATTTCCTTTATGGACATCTCGAGGTTCGTAAACAATTTGATTTCCAATATACCCAAGTCTTCCTCCCAAATAGGTATATAATACTTCTCCTGTTATTTCTCCCAATGGGAAATTATTTCTAACTGTATTTGCTTTGTCTAGATTCGTGGGGTAAAGATTATGAAAATCACTATATTCTGGAAGCGGCGGATCATTGGCAGGATGTGTTGGCATCCATGAATGAGGAAACGTATGTTCTCTACTATACCCAGACGTTGTCCACTCAAAGGGTTCAGTAATGATTTTCCGTTCTCCAGTATATGCGCATTCGACAAAACGTTTACCAGCAACAGTATCGTGCAACTCTAATTGTTGTAATACAGTTGATTTATATGCGCTGTAAGGTAAAACTATATGAGGATTTATGAGTTCTGTAAGAGAACTTATAAAATTAGGCGCACTTAACGATATAGATTCATAATAATTTCCAAAAGATAGTCCTGGGGTTGATACTTTTATTTTCAAAGGGTTCGATACAACGTAATTTAATTTCCCTTGTTTATAATAGCTACTATAGACAACGATGTAATATGTATTCGAAGCACGAATGACATTCGGGGAAATTAGGGTGTCATTTGAGAATTGTACCACTTTAGCATTTCCGAGTTGATCTCCACGACTATATGTTTTACCCAGTTCCGGTTCTGAATTATTTTCTTTATTGGTTGACATCAACACTAAGTAATTAGAAGCAAATTCCACTTTTGAAAACGAAACTTCAAAATCATACGCAGAAATATGATTTATTTTTGAATTGACAGGATTACCTATCGGAATTTGAGCATTTAATTGTAAATGAACTATTAACAATAAAAATATTGAACTTCGAAGAGTACTCATTTTTTAATTACAAGTTTACATTCTCTCGCAATAATTTTCAAACTTTTAGCAAAAATCACGTATAAATACGGTGTTTTTAGACTTGATAAATCAAATAATTCACGTTAGTTTTATGTTTACGAATAGTTCGTTAGTTTTGTATTCGTATTACCTTAAATTGAAAATATGCGTTTCTTAAAAAGCATCAATCTTATTGCATTGATTTTAGTAGTAACAACAAGTACTATAAAAGCACAACAAACACTTAGTGTAGAGAAAATTTGGAAAAACTTTGAATTCTCCAAAAGAGGAGTTTCAGGATTTAATGGAATGAAAGATGGTCAACATTTCACAAAATTGAATCGTACCAAAGACACAACAAGTATTACCATACATTCTTATACTAATTATAAAGGAGATGGAAAAGTACTTTTATCTGCTAAAGAATTAACCTATAAAGGACAATTATTAGAGATTGATGGTTATGAATTTAGTGCTGATGAATCTAAATTATTAATTACAACACAAACTACTCCCATTTATCGAAGAAGCTTCACAGCAAACTACTTCATTTACGATTTCAAAACAAAGTCATTGAGCGTATTGGATGAAACAAAAACGGAATGTACACTGGCTCAATTTTCACCGAATGGAAAAAAGGTTGCCTTTGTTTATTCAAACAATATCTACATTAGAGATTTAGAAAGTAATACAACTATTGCCGTTACAACTAACGGAAAACAAAATGAAATTATCAATGGTACAACCGATTGGGTATACGAAGAAGAGTTTAGTATCACCAAAGGATTTGAATGGTCGTATGACAGTCAAAAAATTGCCTTTTTACGTTTTGATGAAAGTCAGGTAAAGGAATTCAACATCGATTACTTCAAAGGAAAATTATACCCAGATAAACTAACCTATAAATATCCTAAAGCGGGAGAAGACAATTCGAAAGTTGTAGCATTCATTCACGACTTAGAAACAAAAAACAGTACAGCATTATCATTGAATAGTTACGAATATATCCCTCGTTTTGGTTGGTCATCTACACAAAACACGTTGGTAATTCAAACATTAAACAGACATCAAAATGAGTTGAATTTCTATGCCGTTGATGCTAGCAAATCCAATTATCCTATCACAGTATTTTTCACAGAAAAGTCGGACACCTACATTGATATTGACGATAATAATATGTTCATTTTACCAAATGGAAAAGAACTAGTAAGAACGAGTGAAATTTCAGGATTTAAGCACATCTACAAATTAGGTTTTAATGGAGTCCAAACAGCAGTTACTTCTGGGAATTACGACATCATAGAAGTATATGGATTGAATGATAAAGCGAATACCGTTTATTATGCAGCAGCAGAGAAAGGGGCTATCCATAAAGGAGTTTACAAAATTGGGATCCATGGTAAAAACAAAGTAGCTTTAAGTTCAGAAACAGGATACAATTCAGCACAATTCACACCAGGGATGAACTATTTTGTATTAGACAGATCCGATGCAAGTACACCTAATACTTATGAATTAAAAGCAGAGAATGGAAAAATATTAGCTGTTTTAGAAGAAAACCAAACCTTGAAAGACAAACTTAAAACATACAATTTAACGACAAAAGAATTTGTAGAATTTAATGGACCTGGAGGTAAATTAATTGGTTGGATGATGAAGCCTGTTGATTTTGATTCAAAAAAACAATATCCAGTCTACATTAATATATATGGTGGACCGGGGCACAATACCGTACTAAACCAATGGGGTTCGAACGACTACATGTACCATCAATTGTTAACTCAAAAAGGTTATATCGTTGTGAGTGTTGACCCAAGAGGGACGCAATATCGAGGTGCAGCGCATAAAAAAGCAACTTACTTAAACATGGGTAAATTGGAGTTAGAAGATTTTATTGCAACAGCGAATGAATTAGGAAAACTTCCGTATATCGACAAAAACAGAATAGGTATTCAAGGATGGAGTTATGGAGGGTTTATGACTTCATTAGCGATGACAAAAGGTGCTCCTACATTCAAAATGGGAATTGCAGTTGCTCCCGTGACTAATTGGAAATACTACGACAATATTTATACAGAACGTTTTATGCGTACACCTAAAGAAAATATTGGAGGTTATGAGGACAACTCCCCTATTAAGTATGCTAAAAACTTACAAGGAAAATATTTACTGGTTCATGGTACAGCCGACGACAATGTACATTATCAAAACGCATTAGAAATGATTAATGCGCTAGTTCAAGCAAATGTTCAGTTTGATCAATTCACCTACCCTAATCGAAATCATGGTATTTATGGAGGAAATACACGAAATCATTTGTATACAATGTTGTTAGAATACACCTTAAAGAATTTATAAAAACTTATTCAAAAAAACTAGTTGATTACATTATTGTTTATTAATTTAGTGACGTTATAAAAAATATGACTTTATGAGCGAGACAGCTAAAATTGAATTAGGAGGAACTACATATGAGTTTCCGGTAATCGAAGGAACAGAAAACGAAAAAGCAATTGACATTAGTAATTTACGTGCTGCAACAGGTTATGTAACATTAGATACAGGTTATAAAAACACTGGAGCAACTACAAGTGCTATCACTTTCTTAGACGGTGAAGAAGGTATATTAAAATACAGAGGTTATCCAATTGAAGAGTTAGCTGAAAAAGCAACATTCATTGAGGTTGCTTATTTGTTAATTTATGGAAATCTTCCTACTGTTGCTGAATTAGAAAATTTCCGCTCAAACATTACAAAACATACGTTGGTTCACGAGGATATGAAACAATTCTTCGAGGCTTATCCAGCGAAAGCTCATCCAATGGGAGTTCTTTCTTCTATGGTATGTTCATTATCTACATTCTATCCCGAATCTTTAGATCCAAATAGAAGTCCTGAAGCGAAAGATTTAACAATCTTACGTTTATTAGCTAAATTACCAACATTAGCTGCTTGGGCTTACAAAAATTCTACACGTCACCCATTCATGTATCCTAAAAATGAATATGACTATTGTAAGAATTTCTTATACATGATGTTTGCAATGCCAACAGAAGAATTTAAAGTTGATCCTGTTGTTGTTGATGCTTTAAACAAATTATTCATTTTACATGCTGATCACGAGCAAAACTGTTCTACTTCTACAGTTCGTATCGTAGGTTCTTCACAAGCTAACTTATACGCTTCAATATCTGCTGGTATTTCTGCACTTTGGGGTCCACTTCACGGTGGTGCCAACCAAGAGGTGATTGAAATGTTAGAAAGAATTCACGCGGATGGAGGTGATGTTGACAAATGGGTATTAAAAGCAAAAGATAAAGAGGATCCATTCCGTTTAATGGGATTTGGTCATAGAGTTTATAAAAACTTTGACCCACGTGCTAAAATCATCAAAAAAGCATGTGATGATATCTTAACTAAATTAGGAGTTAACGATCCATTATTAGCAATTGCTAAAAAATTAGAGCAGGTTGCATTGGAAGACGATTATTTCAAAGCAAGAAACTTATATCCTAACGTAGATTTCTATTCAGGTATCATTTACAAAGCTTTAGGTATACCAACTGAAATGTTTACAGTAATGTTTGCAATTGGACGTTTACCAGGATGGATTGCTCAATGGAAAGAAATGACAGAGAACAAAGAACCAATTGGAAGACCAAGACAAATTTATACTGGAGAGGTACTACGTCAGTATGTTCCGATTGAAAAAAGATAGAGAATTGATTATGATTTATGAATTATAAATTATGATTTGATTGATATAAAAAAACCACCCTTTTGGGTGGTTTTTTTGTTTTTATATGGTTTCCGTAGAGACGCGATGCATCGCGTCTCTACGGAAACCATCAAAAATGGTGTATTGACGGTAGCTACATTCTAAATCTCCGTTGTATAATTTCACTTTGGAATCAGGTTTTAAACCAACATGTTTTAAGGCATCTTCATTTGCAGAGATTACCCAACAGGAATATCCTTTTAATTCATTTTTAAACCAATCTCCTAGTTCAGCATACATTTCTTCAATATTTTCACCAATACGCATTCCGTAAGGAGGATTACAAATTAAGGTGCCTTTATCCGCGGGCTTTTTTACTTCATTAAAAGGAGCAGTTGTAATAGTAACATTTCTTGCAATTGGCAAGCCTCTTAGATTTCGTTTAGCCATCAGAACCATATCCGAATCAATATCTGAACCGATAATTGGAAAATCAAAAGTCTCTGCACGTTTATTAGCTTTGTGATAAATTCCTTCCCATAAACCTTCGTTGTAGTTCTTGAAATTTTTAAACGCATAATGAACACGTTCAATATTTGAAGGGATGTTTGCAGCTAAAAGTGCTGCTTCAATTAAAATTGTACCAGAACCACAAAACGGATCCATAAAGGCAGACTTTCTATCCCATCCAGACAAACGAATTAGTCCAGCAGCGACAACTTCATTCATCGGAGCTTCCCCTACTTCAAAACGATATCCTCTGTGAAATAATGGTGCTCCACTTGTATTTAACGAAAGCGTTACAAAATCCTCCTTGATGTAAAGATCGAAAACTACTTGAGGAGATTTCAAACTTACATCTGGTCTATCTCCTGTTTTGTCTCTAAAAACATCTACGATTGCATCTTTTAATAACAAATATGGATATTGAGTATGCGAAAATAATTTAGATTGAACAGCTCCACGAACTGCAAAAGTTTTATCACTGGAAAAATAAGATGTCCAATCAATCTTCATTGCTTGTTTATACAAATCTTTTTCATCACGTATTTTAAATGTTTTTAATTCAACTAAAACACAAATAGCACATCTTACATGAAGATTAAGGAAATATACATCTTCCCAGGTACCCATTAATTGTACAGCACGATTTAACTGTTCTGTTTGTTTATAACCTAATTCTTCTAGTTCTTCTTTTAATACCTTTTCCAATCCAAAAATTGTCTTCAAGGTAATCTTGATATTCTCCATAGTGTTCTATAAAATCATTTAATTGAATTCCAAATTAATAGATATTCCAGCGTAAAGATACAATCTAAAAATGCGTTAAACACCTAAATTTGATGTATTTTTACGAAAAAGAAAAAAGTTTGAATCGTTATATCCTACTATTAGTTTGTCTATTTTCTATCTGTTTTAGTACACATTCACAAAAAGTTGGCTTAGTATTAAGTGGTGGTGGTGCAACAGGTTTCGCGCACATCGGTGTAATCAAAGCATTAGAGGAGAATAATATACCAATAGATTATATCACAGGAACATCCTCAGGTGCGTTAATTGGTGCACTTTATGCAATTGGTTATTCACCTAAAGAAATAGAAACCTATGTATTAAGCCCTCGCTTTCAATTACTTGTTAGAGGAGATCTTGAAGAACAACATCGTTTTTTTTACAATCAAGACGAAATTAATGGTGACTTGATAAAAATTTCGTTTGCAGCTGATAGTATTTACCAACGTTTTTTTCCTACAAAATTTGTCAATTCTACTTATTTAGATTATGAAATGATGCGAATTTTCGGTACGGCTGGAGAAAGTGTAAATGGTGATTTTTCAAAATTAATGGTGCCTTTTAATTGTGTTGCATCAGATATAACTCATAAAAAAAGTATATTATTTAGTCAAGGAAAATTAAATCAAGTTGTTCGAGCATCTATCACTTTTCCTTTTTTCATTCACCCAATTAAAATAGACAATACATTGTTATTTGATGGAGGACTTTACAATAACTTTCCAGCGGATATAATGAATTCGTCTTTTCATCCAGATTATATTATAGGTTCAAATGTATCTTCAAATTATAAAGCAGCTGAAGAGAACGATGTGATTAGTCAAGTCATTAATATGATGGTAAGTCATACAAATTTTAATCTACCTACCAAAAATGGTGTTTTAATTCAACCTAAAACAGACGTAACTACTTTTGAATTTAAAGAAATCGCAAAAGCAATAGAAGCAGGATATTTAAGTACGTTATCAATGTTAGATTCTATTAAAATACAGGTTAATCGTAGAACAACTCAAAATGAAATCGATTTAAATCGTGAAAATTTTAAGTCAAAAATCACTCCATTAAAAATCAGCTCAATTTCAACAAATTCAGGTGATTTAAAATCAGATTATTTTATTCAAAAAAGCATATTACCAAATAACAAAACTATTGACAGCAGTGATTTTTCCAGAAACTATTTTCGTTTAACTACAAATCCTGCAATTAATTTTAGTTATCCAATTTTACAACTAAAAAAAGATTCTACTTATCATCTTGATTTATTAGCACGTAAGTCAAAAGAAATTGAATTAGAAGTAGGAGGATTATTTTCTTCAAGATCAGTCAATACAGGTTATATAGGTGTTAGTTATAGCGCTTTAAAAAATCAATTATTACGTATCAAAATGAATTCCTATTTTGGTAAATTCTATGGTTCACTAAAACTTTCTACCGAATATCAGATTCCAACTCGAGTACCATTTACTATCTCTGGCTATTATGTAATGAATCGATGGGATTACTTCAGAAGTTTTGCTAGTTTTTTTGAAGAAGTAAAACCCTCATTTTTAGTTCAAAATGAAATATACCAAGGGTTTAGTTTAAAACATCCGATTGGTAATCATGCAAAAAGCACGTATGATTTACGTTTTTTTAAAACGACCGATGAATACTATCAAACAGAAAATTTCACAAATAAAGACACAACCGACTTCACTGCATTCAAGGGAATAAATGTACGTTGGAACATAGAATACAATACACTTAATCGTAAACAATATGCTAACAAAGGGAAATTATTCTCGCTAAAAGTAAAATATGTTAATGGCTTAGAAGATAGTGAGTCAGGATCAACCTCTATCGTAAAGTATTCACTTAAAAAGAATCATTCATGGATAAGCATTCAACCAGAATTTCAATGGTACTTTTTTCAAAAATCTAGGTTTAACTTAGGTTTACATTTAAAATCCACATTAAGTTCTCAAACCCTATTTTCAAATTATACAGCATCTGTTTTAAGCTTAAATGATTTTTCACCATTCCCTGACTGTCAAACTATATTTTTACCAGAATATCGTTCTCCACAATTTGTTGGTATTGGAACAAACATAGTGTTTTCAATTTATAAATCAGTCGACTTTAGGTTTGACGGATATTTATATCAGCCATTTAAAGAACTTACAAAAACAAATTTATTAATGGGTGATTATGATAAACCATCTTATTTTACTGAATATTTAATATCCACCTCATTTATATATCATAGTCCTATTGGTCCTATCAGATTAGCATCTAATTATTTCCCGAAACAAAAAAATCCAGTTTTTATTCAATTTAGTTATGGTTACCTGCTATTTAATGAGCGAGCTATACGATAACTTTCTTAAATTTGTTAGATAGACATAAGAAGAAAGACTTTAAATACTAATAGTTTTTTATCTTTAAGCAGAGCGGGTCTTTAATCTTGAAAAAATGAAAAAAATAATTTGCGGTATTCAACAAATGGGAATTGGGGTGCCAAATGTGAATGAAATTTGGGAATGGTACCGAAAATTCTTTGGAATGGATATTAAAGTTTTCGAAGAAGCAGCACCTGCTGCCCCCATGATTAACTATACTGGTGGAGTAGTTCAGACACGGACAGCAACATTAGCTATGAACTTAGAAGGAGGTGGAGGTTTTGAAATTTGGCAATTTACCTCTCGTAACACAGAAAAACCAGCATTTGAAATTCAATTAGGAGACTTTGGAATTAACGCTTGTAAAGTAAAATCAAAAGATATACGTGCTACATTTAACTATTTCACGAATCTTGGAGCACATTTAGTTAGTAAATTAGAACAAACACCTGAGGGTAAACTTCACTTTTTTGTACGCGATCCAAATGATAATTTATTTGAAGTAGTTGAGGGATTAGATTGGTACATAGACACAAAATATCCATCAAAAACTGGAGGAGTAAGTGGTGCAGTTATTGGTGTAAGTAATATTGAAAATTCGATGCGTTTGTATAAAGACGTTCTTGGTTACACCGAAATAGTTTATGACGAAAAGCGCACATTTAAAGCATATCAAGATTTACCAGGTGGAAAAAGTATTGTTAGACGTGTATTATTGAGACATCCTGAACCACGTAAAGGGCCTTTCGCTCAACTATTAGGTTCTAGTGAAATTGAACTTATTCAAGCGATAGATCGAACTGATTGTAAAAAAATATTTCAGGATCGTTTTTGGGGGGACTGGGGATTTATACACTTATGTTTTGATATTCAACGTATTGACGCGTTAAAAAAAGATTGTATTGAAGCAGGTTTTCCGTTTACTGTAGACACAGGTGAAACATTTGATATGGGTGAAGCTGGAGGACGATTCAGTTATATTGAAGATCCTGATGGGACTATGATTGAATTTGTTGAAACACATAAAGTTCCTCTTATAAAAAAAATAGGTTGGTATATTCATATAAAAAACCGCAATCAAGAAAAACATTTACCAAAATGGATGTTGTCTTTCATGCGTTTTAGTCGTTATAAATCTTAAGTTATGAATAAATTATTCGCAGTATATTCATGTTTATTGGCATTCGTGCTTTTAACATCCTGTTCAGAAGAAATAACACTAACAAATGACCAAAAAGAAACTGCTGTAATATATGGATTATTAGATCAAGCAGACACAATCCACTACATCAAAATTAATCGCGCTTTTTCAGGTAAAAATAACTCTCTAGAAGTTGCTCAGATTCCTGATTCTAGTTATTTCAAAGATGTTCAAGCATTTGTATATGAGATAAAAAAAGGCGATACGTTACGTAAATGGAAATTACGCGATACCCTTATTGAAAATAAAGAACCTGGAATTTTTTATGGACCTATTCAAAAGGTATATTATTTTGAAACAACTAAAAACGCACCTTTAATTGGAGAAAGTGGTCGTACTTATATGTTTCACGGAAGGTTTGAAAAAAACAAATTTGAAGTAACTTCAACGACCGAATTAATTTATGGAAATTCATTAATTTATCCTGTTTCAAATGGTAATAGCTTTAATTTTGCTAATGGAGTTATCGATAATCCAGAATATAACAGTACTGGTATAAAATTCACCCCCGGTAATTCTATTACAACTAACACAAAATTACGAATTACGATTAAGGAATTTATCGGACAAACATTTACTCTAAAATCATTTGATTGGAATATAGGTGATCTAGATATCAGTGATGGAGCAAGTACTACGGGTATAAATGCTATGGGTTCCGCTTTTTATCCTTTGATTGCTAAAAATTGCACCAAAGATCCAGCGATTACAAAAAGACAATTAGCTTCGATTGAATTACAAGTAACTTTTGCTTCTGAAGTATTGTTTAATTACATCACATTAAACAAACCTAGTTCATCGTTAGCTCAAAATAAAATCAACTATACTAACTTAACTGCTTCAAATGGAATGAGGGTTATTGGTGTTTTTACAGCTCGAAATTTAAAAACTAATACTAAATTAAGTTCTGAAATCAATAGTCAATCAACTAGTAGAGCATTAGATAGCCAATCAACTAAGGAGTTATGTCTTGGATATTACACAAAAGACCTTCATTTTTGTTCAGATGTACCTGCTGATATAAACACATCTTTTCACTGTAATTAACCTATGTCTGACCGTACCACACTCTTTGCAAATGTCATTTTGCCGATTGCGGTACGTAATGAATTTACCTATCGTGTACCTTTTGAGTTAAATGATCAGATTGGCGTGGGTATGCGCGTAGTTGTTCCTTTTGGAAAAGGGAAATTATATACCGCGATTGTCACCAAGATTCACGAAGAAATTCCATCTGGATATCAGGCAAAATTTATTGAACATTTGTTAGACGCAAGTCCGATTACCACTAAAACGCAACACCTATTTTGGAAATGGATATCCGATTATTACATGGCGCCAATTGGGGATGTGTTGAGCGCAGCATTACCTTCCAATTTTAAATTAGCATCAGAGACTAAAATTGTTTTTCACCCTGACTTTGATCGAAATAAAGCGATACAAAACGAGCGTATGCTTCAAGTGATAGAATCCTTGGACATCAAAGAAAGTTTAGATTTAAAAGAAATTTCAGAATTATTAGGGATAAAAACGGTTCAACCTTTGATTAAACAAATGTTGGATGCTAAAATCATTATTTCTTTAGAGGAGTTAAATGACAAGTATGTACCCAAAACTGCGAGTTATTATTTTTTGGATGAATACTTCCATGATGAAATCCATTTGCATGATTATATAGAGCAACTCGAAGGACAAAAAAGCAAAGAAAAACAATTACAAGCCCTCCTACTCTTTTTGCAAGAAGTTGAACATAATTATTCAACACCTATTGCTAAAAAAGTATTAGAGGAAAAAGGAGCTTCAAAATCAGCATTGGAAACCTTGGTAAAAAACAATGTATTGTTCCAAGAAAAACTTCAGGTTGATCGTATAAACATTAAAGATAGTTCACTTAAGGAAGCCAAAAAACTTTCTGAAGTTCAACAAAAAGCCTTAGAAGAAATCCAGGAATCGTTCAAAACGAAAGACGTATGTTTATTGCACGGAGTCACTGGTTCTGGTAAAACAGAAATTTATATAGACCTCATCCAGGAGCAATTGGAGCAAGGGAAACAAGTACTTTTCTTATTACCTGAAATAGCATTAACCACGCAACTCATTCAACGATTATCCATCCATTTTGGAGATGCCATTGGAGTTTATCATTCTAAGTTTAACCAAAATGAACGCGTAGAAATCTGGAATCATGTGTTACACAATGACCCGCATCGTTACCGCATAGTCATGGGTGCTCGTTCTTCCATTTTTTTACCATTTACCAATTTAGGATTGATTATCATTGATGAAGAGCATGAAAGTTCGTACAAACAATACGATCCATCACCGCGATATAATGCTAGGGACGCTTCGATTGTACTTGGAACAATTCATAAAGCAAAAGTATTATTAGGTTCTGCTACCCCATCGATTGAAAATTACTACAATGCTAAAAGTGGAAAATTTGGTTTAGTCGAATTGAATAGTCGTCATGGAGGTCTACAACTTCCAGAAATTTTCTGTGCGGATGTCAAAGAAGAACGCAGAATGGACACCATGCATTCGCATATATCTTCCTTTTTGATGACAGCCATGGAAGAAGAATTGAAACGCGATGGTCAAATCATTTTGTTTCAAAATCGCCGTGGCTATACACCGAGTTGGCATTGCGAAGTTTGTTCATGGACACCCCAATGTAAAAACTGCGATGTAAGTTTGACGTATCACAAACATTCCAACACCTTAAAATGTCATTATTGTGGTTATTGTACTCCACCTGTTGGGACATGTAACAACTGTGGAAGTAATCGTTTGCGTATGCAAGGCTTTGGAACCGAAAAGATTGAAGACGAATTAAGTATCATGTTCCCAAACAAGGTCATTAAGCGTTTGGATTTGGATTCTACCCGTGCGAAGAATGCGTATCAAACCATCATCGAAGATTTTGGAAGTGGAGCCATCGACGTACTGATAGGTACTCAAATGATTACCAAAGGATTGGATTTTGACAATGTGAATTTAGTTGGAATACTTGATGCGGATATGATGTTGAATCGTCCTGATTTCCGTGCTTTTGAACGAAGTTATCAGTTGATGTCGCAAGTAGCGGGTCGTGCAGGACGTAGAAACAAACGCGGAAAAGTCATCATACAAACGGGTCAGCCTGAACATTGGATCATTCAAAAAGTGATACAACACGATTTTCAGAGTTTCTATAGTAATGAAATTACAGAACGTCGTAATTTCTTTTATCCACCATTTTATAAAATTATCCAATTGACCTTGAAACATAAGGATTCAAATCAGGTCGATCGTTCTGCCATCGAGTTAGCGAATTCCTTACGAGAGGTGTTTAAAGAACGTGTTTTGGGACCAGAGTACCCGATTATTCCGCGTATTAATAATTATTTCTTGAAACAGATCACGTTGAAGATTGAGCGCGATGTGAATAATCGTCAGGTGAAGGAACGTATCCAGGAGATTATCGATGTATTTTATAGTTTGCCGATGAATAAGGCGGTGAGGATGCATGTGGACGTTGATCCGAGTTAAATTATAAATTATGAGTTATGAATTATAATTTATAATCCATAACCCATAATTCAAAATTCTCATAAATAGTTTTTCAACATTTTGCTTCGAGAAGTATGTTTCATTCTACGAATCGCTTTTTCTTTGATTTGACGAACTCTTTCTCTTGTAAGGTCAAATTTGTCGCCAATTTCTTCTAAGGTCAGTGGATAGCGTCCGTTGAGTCCGAAATAAAGTCGCACCACCTCCCCTTCTCTACTGGTGAGTGTTGACAAAGAGCGTTCGATATCTTTACGTAAGGAATCTTTCACTAAATCTACATCTGGAGTTTCGGAGTAGGTATTTGGAAGTACATCATACAAACTTGACGAAGACTCATCCCCTTCAGTTAATGGTGCATCCATCGAAACATGTCGCCCGTTTGATTGCAGTGATTGTTTTACATCCGAAACGGAAACTCCCATAAATTCAGCCAATTCTTCAGCGCTTGGAGGTCGCTCGTACTTTTGTTCCAATTCCGAAAAAGCGCGGTTCAGTTTATTGATTGTTCCAATTTTATTCAAAGGGAGTCGCACAATACGTGCTTGTTCAGCCAATGCCTGAAGTATCGCTTGTCTGATCCACCACACCGCGTACGAGATGAATTTAAACCCACGAGTTTCATCAAAACGTTCTGCCGCTTTTATCAATCCTACATTCCCCTCGTTGATTAAATCAGGAAGGGTCATTCCTTGGTTTTGATATTGTTTTGCTACAGAAACTACGAAACGTAGGTTTGCACGTGTTAATTTTTCTAGCGCGCGTTGATCTCCTGCTTTGATACGGATAGCTAATTCTACTTCCTCATCTGCAGAAATCATTCCTTCGCGACTAATTTCTTGTAAATATTTATCTAAAGAAGCTACTTCTCGGTTGGTAACTTGTTTTACAATTTTCAGCTGTCTCATGGCGCAAAGTTTTAATTGTAAATACTGATGAATTTAACATTTATAACATTTTGAGTTAACAAAAAACAATAGATGCTCGAATTCAAGTTGTCTGATAGAAACAATTGTCTCATCTCTTTTAAATTTAATCATTCTAATTTGAAATATCAATGCTTAATGAAAAATTATTTTTGAATTAATATTGTGGCTTCGAGAGCCTCAGCCACCGGGGTGACGAGTGACGGGTGACTAATGACGAAGTGAAGAGTGACGAAGTGAAGAGTGACGGTAGTTGGGGAATATTTGTTCTTGCATAAATTTTTATGGATATTCTATTTTTTGTTCTATATTCGTGTAAATAGATAACTAACAAACATTTATGGGAACAGAAACAAAAGGACTTTGGAAAATTATTGGAGCTTCCTCTGTGGGGACGTTGATTGAGTGGTATGACTTTTACATTTTCGGAAGTTTGGCCACCATTATTTCAACCAAATTTTTCCCGGCTGAGAATCCAACTGCTGCATTTTTAGCAACGTTAGCGACTTTTGCTGCAGGATTTGTAGTACGACCTTTCGGAGCATTGTTTTTTGGTCGCTTGGGGGATTTGATTGGTCGTAAATATACTTTTATGGTCACACTACTCTTAATGGGGGGCGCTACCTTCATGATTGGATGTATCCCGTCCTATGAGTCGATCGGATTTATGGCGCCTGTGTTGGTTTTACTTTTAAGACTATTACAAGGTTTGGCTTTAGGTGGAGAATATGGAGGTGCCGCGACGTATGTGGCTGAACATGCACCTGCTAACAAACGAGGGTATTGGACCTCTTGGATACAGACTACAGCAACGGTTGGACTTTTCATTTCGCTGTTAGTAATCATGGGAACTCGTTTAGCGATTTCTAAAGAAGCATTTAACGAATGGGGATGGCGCGTTCCGTTTTGGGTGTCAATTATCATGGTTGCTGTTTCGTATGTGATTCGTAAGAACATGGATGAATCTCCATTATTCGCGAAAGTAAAAGCAGAAGGTCACGTTTCCAAAAATCCATTAAAAGAAAGTTTCGGAAACAAACAGAATTTCAAGTATGTACTATTAGCGCTTTTTGGTGCTACGATGGGTCAAGGGGTTGTTTGGTATACTGGTCAGTTTTATGCAATGAGTTTCATTGAGAAGATTTGTATGGTCGACAAGATGCAGTCGGATATGTTGATTGCGATTGCCTTATTGATGGGAACTCCTTTTTTCTTATTTTTCGGGGCACTTTCCGATAAAATTGGTCGTAAAAAAATAATGATGGCAGGTATGTTATTGGCCATGTTTGCATATCGACCTATCTATGAAAAAATGTATCAAACAGTTTCTATCAAAAATAAAACAGAGGTTGTAGCGAAACATACAGAAGCTTTAAGTCTTGTTTTAAATCCAAAAACTGGGTTAAAGGATTCTGTTTTTACGTACACATTTCATTATACTGACCAAACAGTTAAAACAGAAATCAATACTTTACAACTGGTAAAAAAACAACATAAAGTAAGCGTAGCTAAAGAAGAACTAAAAACAAGTATCACGATCAATAGCAGTGATAAATGGACCTTGATTTGGATGGTATTCTTCCAGGTGATTTTTGTGACCATGGTTTATGGACCAATTGCCGCATTTTTGGTAGAGATGTTCCCTACAAACATTCGATATACCTCTATGTCGTTGCCTTATCATATTGGTAATGGAGTCTTTGGAGGTTTGTTGCCAGCAGTTGCAACCTATTTGGCTTCCAAAGCAAACGATGCGAATACACTCGCAGAAAAAGCAGGAAGCAATTTGCCTTTTGATAAACCGTATTTGGAGGGTTTATGGTATCCTATTATCGTTTCTGGGGTGTGTTTTGTGATTGGGATGTTATATATTAATGGGAAGAAGAGGAGTATTGAGTAACGAGTTACGAGTTACGAAGTGACGGAAGATTAGAATCCTATAAGGCATATAAGATTTTTAGATTTGATTGGAGTATAAAAAGATTGATAACATTGTTGGTATGTTGTATTACAACATACTTTTGGTTTAAAATGCTAAAATAAAAAACGGTATGAATAAATTAAAAAGAATATTAGGAATTGTTTGGTTGTTGTTAGCAGTAGCCTGTGCTTATTTTGGGATTGCAGATTTTGGCTGGCCGAAGGTGGCGCATGCGAAAGGGAATGACGATTTGGTATTTGGAATAATAATTTTATTTGTATTGATGCCTATTATTGTTGGTGGATTGTTGAAGTTTGGATGGTATGCGTTGCAGGGGGAGTATGATGATGACTAATGTAGCAATTGTTCAATGTGTAAATGTAGCAATGAGGTAATTTGAAAATTGTTTAATGAAGCAATTGTTCAATGTGAAAATGTACCAATGAAAAAATACTTTTTAAAAATATTCCCATTTTTGGGATACAGCTTTTTGAGTTTAATATTTGCGTTATTCCTTTCAGTGTTTTTTTATTGGTTATTTATTCCTAATATGAATCCTTGCTCATTTCATGAGGAAGAGCCATCTTGGTTAGTGCGATTTTTATTTGATTTTGATAGTGGTTTTCATCCATTTCCAAATTGGATATTATTCATTTTTTCAATAGGGTTGGGTGTATTAATTACCTACCTTATAGTTAGAAAAAGAAAT
>CANGOA010000057.1 GCA_947455255.1 Flavobacteriia bacterium
GATTCTCACCGACAAAGGTATTATTTAAAAATAGGGTTGGAGGAGAGCGTTGGTATGATAAGATAAATATGTCCTATGGTTTTGAAGGTAAAAATATATCTACTTTTGCTGATTCATTAATAAGAAACAAAGATTTTTCAGCAATAAAAAATAAGTTTTTAAATGGATTTAAGCAAAATATAACACTTACTTCTACTGTGAAAATTTTAAAAAATACTTGGTCTATTTCACCATCAGTAAATTATTCAAGCTATTATAATTTTCAACAGACTGATAAGAAATATGACTCAATATCTAATAAAATTGTTAATAATACGATCCAAAAACAAGGTTCTTTTCAAGATGTAAATTTTTCAATTAGAGCAACTTCACAAGTGTATACTTATTATAGATTTATAGGTAAAAGAAATCCTTTGTTAAGACATATTCTAACACCTAGTTTAGGATATTCGTTCATTCCAAAAAATCATTTATATCAATCAACATATACTGATTTTACTAACAATTCTGTTCAATATTCTGTTTTTGATAACTCGTTATATCGCCAAACCTATAGTAATACAGCAAGTCTATTCACATTTGATATAATGAATACGTTAGAATTAAAAACGAAGTCTTCAAAAGACACTATTACAGGATTCAAGAAAACAAAAATTATAGATGCATTTTCGATTGGAGGAAGTTATAATTTTTTAGCTGATTCTATGAAATTAACGAATTTAAATCTTTCGTTACGTTTTAGTCCTTGGTCATTCATGAGTGTTGTTGCATCATCTACTTTTAGTCCATATTCGTGGGATCCATTAACTGGTAAAACTAAGAAAGAGTATGCTTTTCAATCCCATCAATCATTGGGTAGGTTATTAAGTACAAGTGTAAATACGACTTGGACTTTAACTACAAAAGAAGGAAAACGCAAGATAGCAGAAAATAAGGATGCATTTTCATCTGTTTATAATTCTGATATTTTATATTATTCAATGTATCCTGAACGATTTTTAGATTTTAATATTCCATGGAAAATGAATTTTACACACGTTTTTTCAGTACAAACAAACACGAATAAATCGACAAACAATCCATCAAACTTTTCTACAATTCAAACATTGTCAATGAATGGAGATTTTAGTTTCACAAAAAGATGGAAAGTGTCAGGTACCTCTTATTATGATTTTAAGTCAAATAAAATTACAAATTGTAACTTTACATTGACACGAAATTTACATTGCTGGAATTTATCATTTTGGGTTACTCCTATTGGAACAAACAAAAGCTTTTTGTTAAGATTGATTTCTAATGCAACATTATTACAAGATGCTAAATTAGAGCTTAGAAAACCACCAAGTGTATTTTAATTCTTGTTTTTTAGGGAATAAAAAATTGAGGTAACACTAAGAAGTGAAAGTACAACACCAGCAATTGCATAAAACATTGTATTTTCTACATTAAGAATAATACCCAAAGGAATATTAAAAGCACTATAAAAAAAGTATTTTAATGAATTATTCTTTTCAGAAATTCTACTGAATAATATTAATATAAAGCTTAAAATTAAAGCTCCAGAAGCAATGTTCCAATACAAATTTATAGAAGGAACAAAAATTGATAGTATTAATATTAATATACCAACAAAAGCAGTTGTTTGACTAATTTTCCCTTCTAACGTTTTTCTTTTGTCGTCTAATAGTAAGTAAACCAAAGAATATATTAGGGCACTAAAAGTGATTTTTGAATAAGTAATCCAATCAAATATAGTAATAGTTTTATTTACAAGTAATAAGGATATAGTTAGTAAAATAGCTATCGATGTTACGCAAAGAATTCTAAGTAAACGTACCATTATTATAAATTTAAAGCGTGAATTCTTCTGCTTTTCTCAGTAACACAAACTAAGTTCCATAAAGCACGAGCACCAACATTCGCATCCCAATCGCTCGTACTATCTGTACCAACTTCATTTAAATCAAAACCAATTATCTCTTTACCAGCTTCAATTAAACTAAAAATCAAATAATTGATTTCTTCTAATTCAAAGCCACCTGAAACAGGAGTTCCTGTATTCGGGCATAAATATGGTTTTAACCCATCTATATCAAAAGAAATGTAAACACGTTGTGGAAGTTCTTTAATAATGTCATCTACAATAGATTTCCAAGTTCGTCCTTCAAATAATGCTTGTTTTATACTCCAGTCAAAAAATGTAGTGATTTTAGAAGTCTCATTGATTAAGTCAATTTCACTTTGAGAAACATCTCTAATACCAACTTGAACAAGCTTTTCTAAGTTCTTACAATTCGTAACGGCGTTAAACATAATCGAAGCATGAGATTGCTCAAATCCTTCGTAGGCATTTCTTAAATCAGCATGAGCATCAATTTGCAGAATTCCAAAAGGTTTATTAAAACTATCAAATGCCTCAATCAAACCTAGTGGAGTAGAATGTTCACCACCCAAAACTGCAGGAATCTGGCCATTGTTAATTAATACAATTGCCTTTTCTTTTAGATTTTCTTTTAAAGCAGTTTGTGCTTCATGCATTTCTTGAAGCAACAATGAAAATTCGTTAGAATTATTTATGGTCCCGCCTTCTTCTAAGAAACGAATGTACTCCATTCCACGAATACATAAGTCGTCATTTATTTTTTTCCATTCTTTAGAGATAGGCGACATAAAAACTTTCGTTTCCCAAGCCTTATCTAGTTGGAAATGATAGAAATCCAATTGGGTAGAAGCATCCAAAATTGCTTGAGGTCCTTCGCTAGTTCCTTTGCCATAAGAAGCAGTAGCATCCCAAGGAATAGGGGTTATAACAATATTTGCTTCTTCTTGAGTTACAGGAAAACCAAAAATATTCCCATTCGCGATTCCTACACCGTTTGGATCAAAATTTTCACTCATTATTTTTTCAATAGTGATTTAACAAAATTAGGTGTAGCAAAACTACCTGTATGAATATCTGAATTATAATAACGCAATCCTTGAGTTATAACAAAGTTTTCAATTTGACTTTCTTTATCCACTGATTTTGGATGAGCAGCACCCTTTAATCCATATTGGAAACTCCACATACCTGTAGGGTAGGTTGGTACATAAAATAAAGAAACAGGAGCGTTTTTCTCCCCGAAAATATCTTGTAATGTATGATTTAATTCAGAAAATGATTTTTCATTGAATTTTGGAGATTCTCCCTGAGCAACTAAAATTCCACCTTCTTTTAACGCATTATAACAATTAGTGTAAGAAGAAACAGAGAATAAACCTTCTGCAGGACCTACAGGATCAGAACCATCAACGATGATTAAATCATACGAATTTGCTGGTGCATCTTTAATAAATGCAATTCCATCGTCTACTTTTAAATCCAGTTTAGGATGGTCAAAAGCAGAAGCAATTGTAGGTAAAAATTCTTTACAAGCTTTAATTACTTCACCATCAATTTCTACCATAGTTACTTTTTCTACTCCTTCGTGACGAAGAATTTCACGAACAGTTCCTCCGTCTCCACCACCAATAACTAAAATGTTTTTTGCATTCCCATGCGTAAACATAGCTGGGTGAGAAATCATTTCATGGTAGTGGAATTCATCTTTGATAGTTGTCATGACCATATCGTCTAATGCCAACATCATACCGTATTTATAGGATTCAATAATTCTCACACGTTGAAATGGTGATTGTACATCGTAAAACACTTCACCTGTAAAACGTAAAGAAAGTGCTTGACTTTCGTCTTTATCCGTGAACCAAACGTTTCGTGTATACATTTCAGGATTTGAACGTTCAGATGCTTTTTCACGCATAGAAGTAATATCGAAATCATTGCGAGTCAATAAATTTACGGAACCTCTTTTCATTTCTAAAGCAGAGTAATTTTTGGCACCAAAGCATTCTTTTAAAAAGTCAAAAGATATCCAAGCATCCATTTCTCCGCAAGTAAATAAATCGACAGCAGCATAACCATATTCTGGCCAAGTATGAATCGCTAAATGACTTTCTTGGATTACAACAACACCTGACACTCCATAAGGAGAAAAATGGTGAAATGTAGAATTTATAACTGTTGCACCTGCTTTTTGTGCAGCTCCAACCATGTCGCGTTCGATGTTTGCAACATCATTCATTATATGTGGATCGCAACCCATAAATTCAACAAGAATGTGATTTCCTAAAGCGTGACTCATTTTATTTAATTTTTTATTAATCGGTTACAAAAATAAGGTTATTGAATTATTAACTTCCCTTTTTGATTAATATTTATGTAATATTTAGATTATTTTTTGATGAACAAAAGTATCTATTGTGTTAAGCACTGATGATTTTTCCATCTTCCATTTCTATGATGCGATCACAATTAGATGCAAACTCTTGATCGTGAGTAACAATAAGTAATGTTTGTTTAAAGCTATGTGCTAATTCTTTGAAAATATCAAAAACAACAATACTGTTTTTTTTATCCAAATTTCCAGTAGGTTCGTCTCCCATGAGAATCAATGGGTCATTTATTAGCGATCGTGCTATTGCTACACGTTGTTTTTGTCCACCAGATAATTGATTAGGAAGTTTTAATGCTTCTTTCTCAATACCTAGGATTCTTAATTTTTCCATTGCACGATGCTCAATTTCTTGTTCGGAAAATTTGTTTAATTTCAAACCAGGTAGCATCACGTTTTTCAATACTGAAAATTCATTGAGTAAGTAATGAAACTGAAATACAAACCCAATTTTTTCGTTTCTAACCCTGGCTAGTTCATTCTCCGTTTTATTTTTCATTGAAATCCCGTCTATAAACAATTCACCACTATAATCGGTATCCATCGTGGAGAGTATGTAAAGTAGGGTAGACTTACCACAACCTGATTTACCAGTTAATGATACGAATTCCCCTTTGTCAATTTTAAAATTGATATCCTTTAGCACTTGAATTGTTTCAGGATCGTGAAATTCTTTTTGAATTAGTTTTGCTTCTAGACTTGGTACAATCATTTTCCACGAATTATAATTACTGGGTCAATTTTACTTGCTTTTCTTGCAGGAAACAAACCTGCTAAATAGGTTGTCGCTATGGAAAATATTCCACCTATCATGTAATAAAATGGGTTATAAGAAACAGGATAGGTTTTTATTGTTGGAAGTGCTGCTGTATTGAATGGAATTTGATCGATGACCGATGTTAATCCAAAACCAAATACTAATCCGAAAAAACCTCCAAAAATCCCGATTGAAAGCGCTATAGTAATAAATATTTTTTTGACATCTTTCCCTGAAAAACCAGTTGCTTTTAAGATAGCAATAGAATCCATTTTTTCATAGATCATCATATTTAGGATATTGTAAATCCCAAATCCTGCTACAATTAACAAGGTAATTCCAACAGCATACGATATTAATGTTCTAATTGAACTACCAGTTTCAAATTGCGCATTTGCAGTTTGAATATCAATCGCTTCAACATCAAAAAGCTTACTGTAATATTTTGCTAATTCTGGTGCCTTTGTTAAATCATGGAGTTTAATTTGTATGTCTGTGATATAATTACTTGTAACACCTAATAATTTTTGAGTTGTTTCAACCGAACAATAACTTTGAATTTTATCGATGTCTTGAATTCCTGATTGGAAAAAACCAATAACTTTTAATTTTACTCTTTCACCTTTACTTGTTGTTACTTGAATTAAATCACCAATATTAGCTAACATTTTATTTGCAGCGCCTTTACCTAAAATAATGCTATTTGGTACTATGTTTAAATCATTACTGTTACCCTCAGTTACATACGTATCGAACGCAAATAGTATTTGTTCATCTACTACATTAATCCCATTAATTACACCATTAAGATCCGTTTCGCCTACATTGTAAAATATTTGAGCTGATAATTTAGGAGAAATTCCCAAAACATTCTTATCCGATTTTAATTTTGACATTATCGGAATTGCATTGTAGATACTTAATCGACCACCATTCGGTTTAATTGAGTGAATGAAATTGTATTCTTTAGTTGTATCGCTATGAAAATTTACAGGTTGATTTAAAGATGGTTTGATTTCATTAAAAAGTCGAATGTGAGGAGTTCTATTTAATATCAAACCATCCAGTAATTCATTTAGTCCATTCATAAATCCCAATAAGGTAATGAACATTGTTATACTAAATGTTACCCCAATAGCCGCAACTAACGTTTGTTTCCAACGAGCTAACAATAATGATTTTGCTATTTCAAATCCTAGATTAATTTTCATTTGGGATTATTATTTCATCATTACGATTTAAACCATTTTTTATCTCTACATATTTTAGATCCATTATACCTGTTTCGATTTTTTTCTTTGATCCATTTTTTAGATACACATAGTAATCGTTAAATAAGTACTCACGAGGAATCAATAAAGCTTTTAGGTTTGATTTAATAACAATATTAGCTTCTAGGGTTAAATTAGGGTAGAGGGTTGCTGGTTGATTTATAAATCGTCCTTCTATGGTAAATGTTTTTGTTTTTTCATTCATGAATAATGAAATCTTAGATACTTTAGCGTCAAATACTTGACCTTTGTAACTATCTAATTTAACTTTAATCAACTGTCCTAATTTTATCTTCGTAATATCGTATTCGTCAACCTGTAATTTCAAAATATAATTATTATCACTACCAATTATAGCTAAGGGGGACTGTGGAGTTACTAATTCACCTTCCTTTTTTAAAATAGTAAATACAACACCATCGATTTCACTTTTAATGTTAAAATCTTTAACCTGTTTATTAGATTGATCAAAATTTCTTTTTCCTAATTCATCGTTCAATTTTAGTTGTTTTTGCAAATCTTCTAATTGAAGTAAAAGTGAAGTGAAGTTTGCTTTTGAACTCAATGCCATTACTTCAAAATTTTCGAAATCATTTTCAGAAATTACATTGTTCTCCACCAATGTTTTTTTACGATTTAATTGAATAGAGTCATTCTTCCATTTTAATTTTGCCGTATTTAAAGAAAATTTTAATTCTTTAATCTTGTTTTTGTTTTGTTTTAAATCTGAAAAATTACGATTTAACTCAGCACTTTTTAAAGCGATAAGACCTCCATCATTTGCTAGTTCAACAATTACTTGCCCTTTCCTAATTTGATTTCCTTCTTCAATATTTATTTTGTGAATGTACCCACTAACTAATGATACTACTTGGTATTGATTACTACTTTCGATATTACCAGAAGCATATACCGTTTCATTAATTTTCCTTTCTATAACTTTTGTTGATAGAGGCACGTGACCACAACTACTGATTGTTAATATAACAGTGAATATGAGAAATGATTTTGACATACAATAAAATAAAATTTATAACACGAATTTACGAATTGTAAAATAGAAAAAATAGGATAAATGTCATGAAAACAAAAGAGGCTGCTTCTTTTGAAACAGCCTCTTTGATCGTATAGGTTCTATTTATTTAAACATAAAAGAAACTCTTCTGTTATGAGCTCTTCCATCTTTTGTTTTGTTTTCATCTTTTGGTTGAGCAGATCCAAAACCTTTTACTTTAATACGAGATAAACTAATGCCTTTATTAACTAAATATTTCTCTACAGATTTAGCTCTTTTTTCAGATAAGATTAAGTTTTTACATACATCTCCAGTTTGGTCAGCATGCCCTTCAATTTCTAATATAAAATTAGGATTTGATTTCATGATTTCAACCACTTTATCAAGGTTTGCATTAGCATTTGAAACTGTAGACTTACCAACTTCAAATTGAACATCTTTTAATCCTAATTCTGCAGCAGTTTTAGGACATGGTAAAGAGCTCATGTTTTTACCTGTATTTGCAGATGAACTTGCTTCGCTATTTCCGTTTTCAGAACCTTCAGTAACTTCCTTTTCTGTTGATGTAGATTTCTTAATATCCATTTCTTCAATTAAGTTTTGAGCTCCATAACATTTGTCTATAATCCATAATACGTAACGAATATCACAAACAATTGTACGTTGAATGTTTGGTTCGAAATAGATATCACCAGACATTGCTTCCCAGTTACCATCAAATGCAACACCAATTAATTCACCATTTGCATTAATACAAGGAGAACCAGAGTTACCTCCTGTAATATCATTGTTAGTTAAGAAGTTGACAGTTAAGTCTCCTTTATTATTCGCATATCTTCCGTAATCTTTGTTTTTCCATAAATCTTTCATTACTGGATCTACATTAAATTCAGGGTTTGTTGGATCTTCTTTTTCCATTACACCATTCAATGTTGTTTGGTAATCGTAGAAAGCAGCATCTTTAGGTGCATAAGGTAAAACGTTGCCATACGTTACTCTTAAAGTTGAGTTTGCATTTGGAGCATAGAATTTGTTTAAATCCATAGCTCTAACACCTTTTACAAATAATCTGTTAGCTCGTTGTAATTTAACTTGAGCTTCTTTAATTGCTTTTTTACTCATAGTTGCCATAAAAGCATCGTCGATATCAGAAACTAAAACAAAAAGAGGATCTTTTAATAATTTACTTAAAGAAAATTCTTTTGTAAACTCCATGTATCTTTCTTTGTTAGTAAAGATTGATTTTTTTGCAATTTTAGCTAAATATTTATCTATTTTTTTGATTCCTTTTTCATTTAACATTTTTGCCAAAGGTCCTTTTTGAGCGTTTGGAATATCTTTAAGATACATTTTATAAACTTCAGACAATGTCTCTAATTCGATGTCTAAATTGTTGTTTTTAAAAAAATCTTTCCAACGATCTTTAGCTACTTTTTGCAATTGAATAGCTTGATCTTTTTTTCCTGCAGCTTCTAATGCTGCTATATTTTTGTATACTAATACGTTCGAATTGATATCAACTTGATTTAAGAATTCTCCATAATATACTTTTGTAAAAATCACAGAATTTGTTGCTCTATATGAGTCTTCAATATCGGCTAGGATATTTGCATACTCAGCTTCTCCTTTTGTATAAGCATTGAAATTGTTTTCAATCTCTCTTTTCTTATCAGCTACTTTATTGTTTTTCAATTGAGCTGTTTGTCCGATAAAGTATTTCCAATAGTTTGCTACTTGTGCATATTTAGAAGAATAGTTTAAACGAATTTTCACATTTTGATCCATGTATTTCTTCATGATTTGAAGTTTTCTAGCACGAATATCAACGATTTTTGGTTGCTCTAACTTAATTGCTTGTTCAACACCATAGGAAGTTAAGAAACGATTTGTTCTGCCAGGATATCCCATCACCATTGCATAATCATTCTTTTTAATTCCATCTAACGAAATAGGAAGACTATGTTTTGGAGAGTAAGGAACGTTTGCAGAATTGAAAGATGCAGGTTTATTGTCGGAACCAGCATAAATTCTAAACATAGAAAAATCTGCAGTATGACGTGGCCACATCCAGTTATCTGTGTCGCCACCAAATTTTCCCGAAGATTGAGGAGGTGTACCAACTAAACGAACATCATTAAATGTTTCTTTTACAAATAAATAAAATTCATTGCCAGCATAGAAATCACGAACAAAAGCTTCGTAATGAGTTCCTTCAACGGCTTCTTTTTCTAATACTTTAGAAATCTCATTGATTTTAGCAGCACGTTGTTCTGCAGTCATTGACTCATTTAATTCTTTTTGAATTAATGAAGTAACATCTTCAATACGAACGATGAAGGTCGCAGTTAATCCAGGTACAGCAATTTCTTCAGTATTATTTTTAGCCCAAAATCCTTTATCTAAGTAGTTTTTTTCAGGAGTTGAAGCATCAGCAATTGCATCATACCCACAGTGGTGGTTTGTCAATACTAATCCTTTTTTAGAAATTACTTCACCTGTACAAAACCCTCCGAAAGAGATAACAGCATCTTTTAATGAAGAATGGTTAATAGAATAAATTTGCTCTTGTGTCAATTTAAGTCCATGTTTTTTCATGTCTTCAAAGTTTCTACCAAGCATAAATGGAAGCCACATACCTTCGTCTGCTCTTGAAAACAAACTCGTACAAAGCACTGTTACAAGTACAAAAAGTTTCATTTTTCTCATAATCAATTAGTTTTTTGTTATCCTACTGAAAGGGCTAAATTATTAAATAGTTATAGGGGTTAAAATTAATGAAATAATCGATTGTTCATTAGTTAAGCGTGAATAATCTTTTTAACAATTTCATTTATTTAACAAAAAAACACTAGCGGCATTTCCTAATATCGCTGCGTTTTTATCGTGTAAGGCTGAAATCCTAATTTCTACTTTACCTTGGAATATCCTTAATAAATTTTTTTCCATCACATCTCTGACTTTTTTACGGAAATTTTCTCCGTTTTGAGCAATTCCACCAAACAAGATGTAAGCCTTTGGGTCTGAAAACGCACAAAAATCTGCTAATGATTGCCCTAATATTTGAGCAGTATAATCTACAATTTCATTTGCAAAAACATCTCCTTTCTCAGCAGACGAAAAAATTTCTTCAGCTGTCAATGGGTTGATTTTATTTAAAGAAGAATTAGCTTTATTTGTAGAACTTAACTCATCGTACGATCTTACAACTCCTGTTGAGGATGCATATGTTTCGAGACATCCTAATCTGCCGCACTTACAAAGTCTTCCATTTGGAATAACTCGTATGTGACCAAACTCACCTGCATAACCATGTTCACCATAAACTATTGTATCATTTATAACAACCCCACTTCCTAAGCCTGTACCTAAAGTAATGGTTACAAAGTTTTTTAGGTCTTTTGCGCAACCAAATAATTTTTCTCCAACCGCAGCAGCATTCGCATCATTTGTAAGGATGGTTGTTAACTTAAATTTCTCTACAAACATAGCCCTAAGTGGTATACATCCTTTCCATAATAGGTTAGGGGCGTAGTCGATAGTTCCATTGAAATGGTTTCCATTTGGTGCCCCTATTCCAATTCCTTTAATATTGTTTAGATTTTCTTGTATAGTTGGTTCAATAAATATATACTCGATAAAATCTTGAGGTGTTCCGAACGATTTTGTTGGAACACTTTTTTCGAAAAGAACAATTCCTTCTTTATCTACTAAACCAAATGCAATATTGGTGCCTCCAATGTCAATTCCTAAGGCATATTTTTTACTATTCATTTTTGTTTTTTTTGATCAAAAAAAAAGTCCTTATTTAAGGACTTTATATTGTTTTAGTATTCATCATCTTCATCAAGAAAAAAGCGATTTTGTTTGCCACTTTTTTTATAAGCTTGCATTTTATTCGCTTTTGGTCGATCTTCAATTTTTTTCATAACTGGATCTTTCTTTTTTTCTACCACTTTATTGATGGTTGGTTTTGGTATGAAAATTTCAGGGGTTGAAGAAGGTTCATCATCGTCATCCTCTCTTTTCTTGAAAGGAGAAGAAGTAGAAGTGTTATCTCTAGGTTCTCTATTCTCTCTAACGAATGGTTTTCTATCGTTGTTATGATTGAAATCTCTTTTTGGAGAACCATTAGAACGATCTTCGGCTTGTTTTACTGCTATTTGACGACCATGCATTGTCAGACCATCTAATCCTTTAATAGCGGCTGTTGCTTCTTCATCATTTCGCATTTCAATAAAAGCAAATCCTTTAGATTTTCCTGTTTCTTTGTCAATAGCGAGTGACACTTTGTTCACTTGACCATATTGCTCAAAAGCATTTTTCAACTCCTCTTGAGTAACGCCGTAATCTAACCTGGCAACAAAAATGTTCGTCATAAGTTGTTTTAAAGTAGAGTTTTACCTCTTTATGTTTTAGTTTGTAAAAAAAATTCCATTCCGAAATTAACAAAAAAATGAATCGAGCAATAAAAAGCTTTAAAATATTTTTCATTAATCATCTTTTATTTATTTTAAATTAGAATTGAAAATAAATAAAAGGTTGTATTTCAGCAGATTTAAATTGTGCGACAATGAGAATAATAAATAGTAAATAAACAACTTTAAGTAATAAAGGAGATTTAATGATAGAATTTTCTATTGAAAGTTCCCATTTTTTAGGTGTAAAATGTATAATATAACCAATAAGAATTATAATTAAAACCTCATGATATCCTTGAATGAATTCAAAGAAAATAGAAGGTTTAAAATGTAAGCAAATTTGAGATAAAACTTCAGATGCAATTTTCATATTTTCAGAACGAAAGAATATCCAACAAAAACAAATGAAATTAAATGTAATTAACCAACTAATTGAATTTTTCAACCATTTGAATTTGTTATTTTCTTTTTGTTTCGGAAAAATTATCATCCATAATTTATGTAGAATGAGTACAATACCATGCATTGCACCCCAAATGATGAAACGAAAACCTGCACCATGCCATAAGCCACCAATAAGCATAGTTAAAAATAAATTTACATAAGTTCTTATTTTGCCTTTTTTATTACCCCCCATTGTGATGTAGACGTAATCTTTCAGCCAAGTTGATAAAGATATGTGCCATCTTCTCCAAAATTCAGTGATATTTATTGACTGATATGAGGAGTCGAAATTAATATTGAAATGAAATCCCATTAATAATGCTATCCCAATTGCCATATCTGAATAACCAGAAAAGTCACAATAAATTTGGATAGCATAACCATAAACACCAGCAAGATTTTCTAGTCCTGAATAAAGAGTTGGATTATCAAATATTCGATCAACAAAATTCACGCTAATATAGTCTGCTATAATTGCTTTTTTTATCAAACCACTTCCGATAAGAAAAACTGCTTTTCCAATCATTTCTTTTGTAACAATAACTGGTTTAAATAATTGTGGTATGAATTCCGAAGCCCTTACAATTGGACCTGCTACAAGTTGAGGAAAAAACGATACGAAAAAAGCGTAATCTAGTACATTCTTAACTGGTTTAAGAGTTCCTCTATAAATATCAAATGTATAACTTAATGATTGAAAAGTAAAAAAAGATACACCGACTGGAAGAAAAATATCTAGAGGTTGAAATTTGTAATTCGAAAAATTGCAAATGATTTCGTAAAAAAAGTTAGTGTATTTAAAATAGGCCAATAATCCTAGATTTAAAATGACGCTAATTATTAGAATTGTTTTTTTATAAAGTTGATTTTTTAGTTTGTAAATTAAATTAGCAAGTGTATAATCAACTAATGTTGATCCAATTAAGATGGTAAAGTATAATCCACTTGATTTATAATAGAAGTAAAGTGAAAAAAGTGTGACAAATGTTGTTTTTGCACGATGGTGTTTATGCAGAATAAAATACACCAACATAAATCCTGTAAATAAAAACAGAAATAATCCTGAACTGAATATTAATGGTTCTTCAGGGTTATACAGAAATTGATTCCAAAGTTTTAAATTATCGATTTGAAACATATTTGTTATATGCATTGAAAATTGCGTGTGTTAATAAATTTCCTTGGTGAATATATCCATCTTTTGTGAAGTGGATGCCATCTTTACTTAATAAGTTTGCTTTTTTCCATTGAATAGCACTTGTGTTACCACCAGTGATAGAAAATAAATCCCAGTAAGCTATTTTTTTTTCTACAGCATATTTAATAATTGTTTGACTTATTAAGGGTAAGTTTTTATTGATATTGTGATAATAAAATGAATTTGCAGGAGTTGTAAGTATAATAGGAGTAGTTGGATTGTAATAAGTTAATTTTTTAACTAAAGTGTCGATTTCATTGTAAAAAACTTCTGAACTGTAGTTTTTTTGAAATGATTCATTTGTTCCTAGAGATATAATTATAAGATCAGGAGATAGAGATACACTTTGATTACAGAAATCGCTTGCGTTGCTAAAATCTTTATATTTTGCTCCGTTTATTCCAATACTATGGTATAAAATACCTGTTTGACCATTTTCAAGTAAAGTACCAAAGAAAGTTAAGTTTGTTTGATTTGTATCGGTCTTTGAAGTCTTAATGTTTATAACTGAAGTATTATTTGAAGAAGTAAAAGTTGATCTATATGGTAATTCTGGTAATTGATTGTTTATTAAATTGTTTGATGAGCTATCCATTATATTTAATACAAACGACGAATCATTTTTTGAATGATAAACAATTATTTTATTGAATGAATAATCCAAACTGTCTGTATTGTAAGTTTTAATTTTTATTGATGCTGAAGAATCGTAGGTTTTAATAGACATACCTCCAAGTCCAATTGGTTGAGTTGTTTTTGATGACACACATCTTAAGCTTTTCCATATGTTCGGGCTAGATGTTTGATAGTTAAATGGTTCGTTAGATTTAGAGATTTTAAGTGGGGTTATAAATCCTCTTCCAGCGTTTCCGAACTGTTTTTGCATAGCAACCCTAGATGTGTGAGTTATGTAGTCAGCTTGTAAATGAGAGTCTCCAATGTGAAGTATATTGATTTTTTGATTTTTTTTGATTTTTTGAGCCAGTAATTTTTGAACAAATGAATTGATAAATATTGAATTTGAGATAGTATCGTTTTGAATGTTTTCAAAACCGTAAACTTTAGGGAGTTTAAACACTAAAGTATCTTGAGAATGAATTAAAAAGCTAATAAGTAATGTTACCCATAGCACGAAGGTGTGCTTTTTTATCATTGTACTTTTTGTATTCGTATAAAAAAGTGTTAGTAAATATACCCGCTATTTTTTCCCCACCTTTAAAAGTAAGATGAGTGAAATCTTTATTTGCGAGTGCTGGTTTATTCATAACATATTTAATAATTGTATTTTGCCCCCCCATAGCTTCAAACATATCCCAGAATGCTACGCCTGCGTTTTTAGCAATTTTTCTTTGTGCTTCAATCATTAAAGGAATCGTACTCATTGTTTGGTATTTACCGTTTTGACGAGTGCCACGATCAGAAACACTTAAGAGTAAGATACTTGCGTTTGGGTAGTTTCGTTTCATTCTTTTAACCATTCTAGTCATCGATTTTATATACCAATCTAGATTGGTTGTGTTAGGACCTACTACATTTAATCCATATTGCAATACGATTAATTTATAGTTTTGAAGAGAGTCAAATTGTTTGTGTCTCGTATCTGAAATTTTCGCAAGAGCAACTCCAGAATTACTTTTCATACCAAAATTATCGATTACAACTCCTGAGCTATCTTCAATTGAAATACCGTATAATTTTAAGTTTTGGCTTGGAGGAAATACAAAAGAAATTTGATTAGTCCTTAAGTTTGGTAAGTTTTCAGCATGTAATTTATTTAACACATTTGTTTGGAAATTCATCGTTTTATTTCCTATTGCATAATTGATTGTTTCTTTCGATGAAGTTTCGTAAAATACTCTTATATTATTGAATCTTTTTAATCTTTTGTTTGAGTTAACTCCAGCGTATGTTACTAAATTTCCAGGTAGAGGATAAGAACAATACCCCGCAGCAGCAAATGGTATTTGTGTTTTACCATTAGTAATTATGTTGTAGGTGTTGAATTGTTTAAAGCGATGAGCAATTGTTTGTCTAAATCCAGCTATTTCTGAAGTTATTGGTATAAAACCAACTCCACCACCTCCAAAACGATTTTGTAAAATTTTACGAACTTCTGCAGTTAGTATATCACCCTCAATAAATGAATCACCAAAAAAGGCAATACGTGTTTTTGATTTGTTTTCATGAATATCTCTAAGTGCTTCAAATATTTGATTTAAAGCGTTTTTTTTTGGAGAATAATCTTCAAAACAAATAGTTCCCGTTGGGCAAGTGTCTACAAATTCTTTTTTTATTGTTGGTTTAATTGTCTTTTTTAAAGGTTCATCAAATCGTATGTCACTCAAAATATCAACATTTTTCACTTCGAAACCAATAATATTTGCTTTAGGAAAAAATGAAAAAATCACCAAACCAACTAAGACAAAAAAAGAAAATAAAAAAGAATGAAAAAGCTTGTTCTTTAACATTTTTGATTGTTTTTTATTGATTGAAAATACGATAAAATTGAATTGTTATTAATTCAAAAAGTTTGCAAAACTAATCTATTATTCAGGATTTACAAGATTTTTAATAGAATGATTTTGATGAAAACAAATTTAATGTTAATAAATCATTTATGAAATGTTAATAAAGTCTTGACTATTAGAAAGGCAACTGAATTCATTTCTTTTCGTTTACTTATATTTGTACGTGTATAAGTAAAATTAATTTACATTTTTATGAAGAAAATTGTATTGTTGTTGATTGGAGTGATTTTTTCATTTATTGGAAATTCCCAATTAACTTATGAAAATGGCAGTGATAGAACTGCAGTGGTGTCTGATAATAGTAATCACCAAACCCTTAATTCTACTAAACTAAAGAGAGGTTTAGTTTTGTGGTCTTCTGACTTCACAAATTCATCTAATGATTGGGTGATTACAAATAATGCTGCAACAGGGTCATTAAATTGGGTAGTCACAAGTACTAAGCCTACTACTTTTAATTCTCAAATAAGTGGTTGGACAAATTCTTTCACTACATTTAATTCTACTTCAAAAGGAAATTATGTTGTTGTAGATGGTTCAAACACAGGTGCGGGCACAAGAACAGCAATAATTACTACAAAAAATTCAATTAGTACTTTAGGTAAAGCAAACGTATTATTGAAGTTTAATCAATTGTATGCACGATATACAGATGTTGCTTCCGTTGAGGTAAGTTCTGATAATGTTAATTGGACACCATTTACTTATAATAATAAATACAAATCTAACCAAGGATCTTCAAATCCTGAACTTGTATCTATAGATATCACATCTGCAGCTGCTAATAAATCTACACTTTGGGTTCGTTTCAAATATACAGGTACTCCAAATGATTTTGATTATGGATGGTTTTTAGATGATGTTTCAATTGAGGAGATTCCACAAAATGATTTAAGTGTTTTTTCTGGATATATAAACGGACAAACACAGGCTGTTCAAAGTTGTTTGGGATCTACAGATGTTGGAATATATGTAATAAATAAAGGGTTGACAGCAGTTACTGCTGGTACACCTGTTAGTTATAAATTGAATAGTAATTCAGCAGTTACAGAGAGTGCATCTTGGTTAGATTATAAAACGAAGCAACCAAAATCTAGTATAGCTTATGGTGATACTGCATTATATATTTTCTCAACAAAAGTTGATTTATCTGCAGAATCTGTTTATGCAATCAAAGCATATGTAACTTTGGCATCTGATCAAGCTGTTTCTAATGATACAGTAACTTTAGGTATTTCAAATTTAGTAGCTAAAACAGTGGATAATGTAACATCATATGGTGAGAATTTTGAGAGTGCTAAGATGAATGGATTTACTAATGAAGATGTAGATAAACGAGGGTATAAATTTGGATTAGCCAATACAGGAAATACTGCGATTACTTCTACTACAGTAAATACCGCATTAGCTTGTTTACGTATTTCAGAGCCAAAAGGCGCAACAGAAGATTGGGCGTATAGTCCATGTTTGAATTTGAAACCAGGATTTATTTATACATTATCTTATTACACACGTGTATCATTAAGTGTTGCGGCTACTTCAACAGCAGCAGCAGTAAACTACGGAGGAAGTATAGAGGCCAAATTGGGTAAATCAGCTGTTTCATCCTCGATGACTCAAGTTTTATCAAGTTCTAAGTCTTTTACACCAGATGGTAAATATTACCAGACTACAGCTACATTTACAGTAGTAGATCCTACAATTTATTATTTAGGATTCCATGTTACAAATACAGATACATCTAAATATACAGCAGTACGTGTAGATGATATTTCATTGACAGCAAAAAGTACGCAAGCAGATATTACAGTATTTAGTTTTACTTCTCCATCAGTAACAGGGGTTATTTCTGGTACTAATATCTCGTTGACAGTTCCAAATGGAACGAATGTATCTGCTTTATTAGCTACATTTACTAACTCAGCAGGTTCAACAGTAAAAGTTGGTTCTACAGCACAGGTAAGTGGAACAACTGCAAATAACTTTACCTCACCAATTAGTTATGTAGTAACAGCAGAAGATGGAGTTACAACTAAAACATATACTGTTACAGTAATAGTTACTCCAGCAGCAAAAAGTACACAAGCGGATATTACAGCATATAGTTTTGCTTCCCCATCCGTAACAGGAGTTATTTCAGGAACAAATATTGCTTTAACAGTTCCAAATGGAACGAATGTATCTGCTTTAATAGCTA
>CANGOA010000058.1 GCA_947455255.1 Flavobacteriia bacterium
TGTGAAGCTTGCTTCGTTTGTTACTTCGCTTTCTTCAACACCCAATTTATCTACGATAATGGATATTACTTTTGATTTGATTTCAGACATCTTTTTTAATTTAATGATTAATTCAGCTTGCAAAGAAAGAATATATGGAGTAAAAAACAAAATTATTACGAATTTAATTCTCTTAAAGAATTATAAAACGAAATTAATTACTTGTTTAATAGTTACTTACGTCGATTAATTTTTCTTTTTTGCAAACAATTATTGCATAAGTTAACTTACCTAAAAAATTGAATTTAACTTTGTTGGATGAAACCAATTAAACTTGCCCTTTTTGCATCTGGCACGGGTTCTAATGCAGAATCAATTATTCGGTATTTTGAGCATAAATCCACCGTTGAAGTTGTATTTGTCTTATCTAATAAGGTCCATGCTCCTATCGTTGAAAAAGCAACATCTTTAGGCGTTCATGTAGTTGTGTGTTCAAATCAAGAGGTAGAAGACACTTCTTATTTGGTACAATTATGTCAAGCACATCAAATAGACTATATTATATTAGCTGGGTTTTTACGCAAGATACCTGACACACTTATTCAGACTTATCCTGAAAAAATCATTAATATTCACCCTTCACTATTGCCTAAATATGGTGGAGCTGGTATGTATGGATTAAAGGTGCATCAAGCTGTCAAAGAAGCTGGAGAAACAGAATCTGGCATTACCATTCATTATGTTAGCGAACATTTTGATGAAGGTCAGCGCATTGCGCAATTCTATACGACAATTTCCGAAACAGATAGTCCAGATGAAATTCAACAAAAAATTCACCAACTCGAAAGGACGTATTTTCCAATTGTGGTGGAGAAAGAAATCAATCGGTTTATCCAATAATAAATATTGTTGCATACAACTTTTCAAGGTTGCAACATACTTTCTTTCTAATCAATTGTTTTAACAAGTACATCGATTTTGTTTCGTAATTTTTGGAAAAACTTGTTTCTAATTTTTTGCGATGATTTTGATAAAGGAATAGAATTATCAATGATGCGATTAATCCATTTTTCATTTTCATTAATAAATTGAACATCATTGCATTTCAAAATATTGAATGTATTATAACTTAAATATAATACTGAAGTAGATTCGTTTTTTGTTAAAATACAATTGTTCCCTATTGTAATGTCGCTGAGATATAATTGAAATATTGAATTTGAATGATGTTTGATTCCATTGATTGTTTGATTTTCAAGTGCATCTACCATAGCTTTGACTTCCGCTAAAATATCAAGTGTTATGTCCTTATTCGGAATGTATCCTGCTTCGTGATAAAATATGATTTGTTGTAACACACTGTTGATGGTGTTGTCTGTCCAAATTTCGATGGAAGGAATATTTGCATACTTCGACGTTAGATCCTTGGAAAGGGAAAGAAGGTTTTCATCAATAATTGATGTATCAAAAATCTTATCTTGAAACGAATCCGTATAGAGAATGGACTTTTGCCAATAAAAAAGTTTAAATGCAGCTAATAATGGAAAATTAAAATAATGAAACAAAGGAACGTCTTCCGCACAAAAGATCAATTCACTCGTTTTTATTTGTCGAATCAATTCAAGGTCGGATATTAGTTTTTGTAAATAACGCTGAATTTCATTTTTATCATTGGTATAAGTCTCATACTGAAAGTTGACAGTACTATTTGTGATTTGAAAGGGATTTTCAATTTGAAAATGTTCAATGAGCATCATGGCTTCATCCAACGATAATGCGGTTTCACCTCGCATTCGTCGATAAACGGCATCTTTACTAATTTGCAATATATCCGCAACTTCATCCGCGTATGATAAAGTAAGTTGAATTTTCTCTTTTATTTTCTCGAGTAACTCGACCTGATGATTGAATCTGTTAATTTTCATAGCAATAAACAATTTCTTGCCCCAACTGACAACAACGTTATTTTGTCTAAGTACAAATGGTTACTCAAAAATAAGATTAATAGTCAAGGTAGTTGCATTTTTTGCAACTCATACTTCAACTAACTCGGGATTTTTGCAAAAAACAAGTATGCGTTAAATGATTTAATTAAATATGTGCAAATTTTAAGCTTTTATTTTTCAATACTTTGAATATTCAATTATCATTTTATTTTGTCACTATATACTTTTGTTTTGTCTTTAAGAGAGAGACATAGGTAAAAGTAAAACATAAGACCATGAAAAAAGTAGTTATATCTACAGTATTTTTATTAATGATGAGTTATACGTACGCTCAAACAAATGATACACTTAGAAAACGGAACACTCTATATTTTGAACTATTTGGGCAAGGTTTAATTAACTCATTTAATTATGATAGACTTTTGGTAGTAAAACCAAAGTACGCGACTTCATTAACAGTAGGATTTTCAAGTTGGGGTCACCTTATTAATACCTCTGTATTAAAGGTAAATTCTTCAGGGATACCTATATCATATAATTTTTTAAAGCGAAAAAACAAACACAATTTGGAAATAGGATTAGGCCTAACTATTTCTAAATTTTATATGGAAGACCAGTTTCATGATTTTTTTCCTTTATTAAAAGATGGTTCAACTCCAATTACTACCCAAAATTTTTGGAAATTACAAGTAGTCCCCAAAATAGGATATCGTTTACAAAAACCAGGTGGTGGTTCCTTTTTCAAAGTTTCTTTTACACCGATTTTTCCATTTTGGAAAAAAGGCGAAGTTACAACTGACAGCGGGGGAGATGTTACAACTGTCAAAGTAGAAAAATTTACGCTATTCCAAGAAAAAGGTTTAGCCTGGATTGGTATAGCATTTGGGGTTACATTTTAATAAGTAACTCTAACGATTGAACGCGAAATTTTTGATTTGTAGAGATGTGATTTTTGAATTTGTAGGGATGTAGCATGCTACATCCCTACAAATTCAAAAATTATTCAACAGGTTTCAATCCTTCTAACAACAATGTCAATTCAATAAAATCATCGACGGATAATCGTTCAGGTCGTGTTTCTAAAAAACGATGTTCTACTACATTCCCTAATAAAAATGGTTTAACAGAATTACGTATCATTTTTCTTCGTTGATTGAAACAAGCTTTTACTACTTGAATAAAGAACTTTTCATCACAAGGTAGTTTATCCCGATTATTTCTAGTTAATCGAATGACACCTGATTTAACCTTTGGGGGAGGATTAAACACATGTTCGTCTACCGTAAAACAATATGTGATATCATAAAATGTTTGTAATAACACACTAATAATTCCGTAAGTTTTTGTTCCAGGTTTTACAGCAATACGTTCTGCCACTTCTTTTTGAAACATTCCCATAATTTCAGGGATTTGGTTTCGGTATTCTAAGCAACGGAATAATATTTGAGAAGAGATGTTATAAGGGAAGTTACCAACTACGGCGAAAGGTTCGGTTCCGAAGTAGTTTGCTAAATTGGTTTTTAAAAAATCGGCTTCAAAAATTTTATCCTTTAATTGAGGAAAATGTTCATGTAAATAGGCAATAGAATCACGATCGACATCCATTGCCCACACATCATTTTTTTCTTCTTCCAATAAAAAGACTGTCAATGCACCCATTCCTGGGCCAATTTCCAACACTTTTCTACAATCCTTAAAACCACCAAATTGTTGGGCGATGCGTTTACTTACATTTTTGTCTACCAAGAAATGTTGACCTAAGTGTTTTTTAGCTTTTACTGACATTAAGCGGTAAAGTGTTCTACAACGGTTAATAATGTTCTAAAAGCAGCAAACTTGCCTTGGTATTTTTCGGTATGGTCTTTTTGTAAACGTGGAGCATGATCACGTTGGTACTCATCATATTTTTCTTGGGAAGGACTTGTATACATAATGGAATAAGTTACTCCACCTTCCTCTTCACCATGAATACGTGAGATTTTACTTTCTAAAAAACATCCGCTTTGCAACACCTCTGGTATATGCGTAGCGCGCATCCATGCTAACCACTCATGTTCAATTTGTGGATCGATGCTTACGGTAACATTATATAGTATCATACCAACAAAATTAAACAATCTAGGATGGCATTTCGATGCAATTCAAAAAATATTTTTAGTTTTATTAAACTTTTTGAATTTGGTGAAGTCATAGTACTATAACCAACAAATTAAACTATGAAAAATTTACTACTATTAATTGCACTTTTTCTTTCTGTTTTCACATTTGCTCAAGATGCAAATGGAGATAAAAAGCCGAAATTAGAAATACGCTCAAGCAATACAGACAATGAGATTCATCGTAAGACGAATGATCATAAGTTGGAGCGAATAGATTTGAAAAAGGAGGACCGTAAAGACCATACACACAAACCTACAAACGAAAGACATCATCGTCCTCATCTTGATGGGAAACACAAAGAGCATCGTAAAGAAGAATTAAAAAAAGAACGTCATCACGACAAACGAAAAGAGCATCGTCAAGAAAAAAAACAAGAATTACTTCAACAACGTAAAGAACGTAGAGAAACAAAAGGATAATAATTGATTTAAATAGATTTATGAAGATCCAACCATATAAAAAATTAATGTTGTTACTAGCTTCCATTTTGGTGGCTAGTAATTTCATTATTGCACAGGATACAACATCTACAATTGAAAATGGCTTAAAATTGGCAAGAGAAAAAAAGTATCAAGATGCAGTTAATGTATTTGAGCGTTGTATCAAACACTCGCCAGAAAATGCTGATGTGTATTTTTACTTGGGGAATGCTTATCTAGATTTATTAAATTTTGGGAAGGCGATTGAACATTTTTCTCACGCCATTGCCTATAATGCGAATTATACGGATGCTTACTACAACCGTGCAGGGTGTTACTTTCAAACAAAAGAGTATGCTTTAGCTCATAAAGATTATTCTAAAGTTTTAGTAACAGATCAGAGTAATTATTACACCTATTATTTACGTGGTAATTGTTCGTATAAATTAGCAAATTATACCGAAGCAATTGCGGATTATGAATTGGTGCTAAAACAAACACCTACAGTTCATGAGGCAGCATTTGATTTAGGAAACACCTATTTTTCAATGGGTAATTATGAAAAAGCTTTAATTTATTATGATCAGGCAATTTCATTAAACAATTCGTATAGTAACTATTATTTTAATCGTGCTATTACGGAGTATAATTTAGGATTTCCAGAAGACGCATGTGCAGATTTTAATAATGCCAAAGAACTAGGTGACTTAGAAGCATCTGGTTACATTAAAGAATTTTGCAAATAATCATTTAGTGAATTAACTATTTATCTCAATGAGGTTACTTATTTTAAGTATTTTTTTATTTACAATTATTTTACAGAAGTTACACGCCCAAAATGTAGGGAACACAAGTCATATAGGAGACACCGTCATAAATGAAGAAACTATTGAAAACGAACCTGTATATAGACGTTTTCGTGCTTCATTGAATTATTCTAGCGCAAATACCATGCTTGGTAAACGAGATTCAATACCTATTCCGATATTGACTCCAACGTTGAAGTATACTACTTCGAAGGATTTTTTTTACCAATTATCTCTAGTACATTCAAATACAACCAGTAAAGTTTTTGATGAATTAGATTTAAAGGTTGGTAAAAATTTTTATGTAGGTGAGCGTTGGAATTTTACTTTATCGTATGCTCGATATAACTATAGTAAAGAAGTTGACAGATTAAGTGCAGTTGTAAATAATGATTTTAATGCCTACGCTGGATTTGATTGGGGGCACGACGTTTATACAGGTTTAAGTTTGGATTATACAACGGGAAAAAAAACCGTTAGTTATCATAGTGTTGATACTACATTTGCTAAGAAAGGAAATAAATATGTATTAGTAGATAATTCAGGTTATACCTATATTGAAGCGAAGGATTTTACGGCTACGTTAATGAATTCTGTTACTTTCTATTTTTACGAGCTTTTTAATGAAAATGATAAAATGATAATTACACCAGAGATTGATATCCTCTATGGTACACAAAATGGGGTAGAAACAAATGCTACTACCAAAAAACTTGCAAAAGGAAATGGTAAGAATGCAAAAAGTAGTTCACAAACAATAAGAACTAACTCACCTTTTTTGGCATATACATTCAATTTAGATTTTAGATTTGTAATGAAACGTTTGTCGTTAAATTTATCTCCTTATTACACTATACCTCAGAACATAACAGCAGGTGCGGCTGCTTCCCCATATTTTGTTATGTATGGGGGTATAATTTACACCTTAAAATGGGAACATAAAAAGAATATCTAGGTGTTTTCTTTTAAAAATCAATTCGGATATGTATATTCGCGTGCTTAAAAAATTATCATAAGATGGCTATTATTGGAAAAATACGTGAAAAATCGGGAATCACTATCGTTTTATTAGGATTGGCAATGTTTGCATTCATCATGAGTGGGTGGGACAACATGTTCGGTTCTTCGAATCAACCTTTTGGTTTAGGAGAAGTTTACGGTGAGAAAGTAGATCCAATGGAATACGAAAAATTGGTTCAAACGATGATTCAATCAGATCAGCAACAATATGAACAACAACAACGTCCATATACTGAGGCAGACAAAAAACAATCTGAGAATCGTGCTTGGACCATGTTGGTAGAAGAAAAAATCTTAGAAGAGGAATACGAAAAATTAGGTATTGACGTAAGTAAAAATGAGTTTGATGCTTATTTGTATGGTACAGATGGTTTTACCGTGATGCCAAATTTAGCACAAAGTTTTGTTGATTCAATTACTGGACAATTTAATCCACGTTTATTAGAGAAACGAATTCAAGAAATGGAAAGTTCTACAGATCCACGTGTTAGTGCTGATTGGGAGACAACTAAAACAAGCTTTACAAACCAACGTAAAAATGAAAAGTATTACCAAATACTTTCTCAAGGCGTTTATGTAACTAAGTTAGAAGGGAAAGAAGAATACAAAGCACAAAAAGAAGTAAAAAACGTTTCGTATGTAGTTCGTCGTTATACAGAAATTCCTGATGACCAAGTTAAAGTATCTGAAGATGAAGTAAAAGCATACTACGAAGAGCACAAAAATGAGAAAAAATACGAATCTACTTCTGGTAGAGATGTAAAATATTTTGACATCAACATTGTTCCATCTAAAAAGGATTCAACAGAATTTAATAAAGTGTTAAAAACAATAAAAGATGGTTTCATTAAATCAAAAGATGATTCAACATTTGTTTTAACAAACAGTGATTTGAAATTCTTCACAAGTACACGTCAGTCTACTTTACGTCCTGAAGGAGATGCAAAAGCACAACAAGGCTTAACGTTCCCAGCAAAAATGGATACGGTATTTAAAATGGCTTCTGCAGGACAAATCGTTGGACCTTATGTAGATAATGGTAAGTTCCGTATTGCGAAAGTAAGAGGGTTTAACAACAATGTATGTAAGGTAAGACATATCTTGTTGAGCGCTCCAAAAGGAGATTCATTAAAATTAAAAGCTGTTCGTAAAATGGCAGACACATTGATTTTGAAAATCAACAAAGACAACTTTACGGAGTATGTAAACAAATACAGTGAAGATCCAGGATCTAAAAGTACAGGTGGAGTTTATGAAAACTTCCTAGATTTTGAAATGGTTCCTCAATTCTCAAAATTTGCAGTAGAAAAACCAATTGGGACAATTGGAATGGTTACTACAGATTTCGGTATTCACATCATTGAAGTAATGGATCGTAAAGCAGTTAAATATCCTATAGTATCTTTTATTGAAAAAGAATTACTTCCTAGTAATGATACTAAAATGAAAGCTACAGATGATGCATTTGATGTATTAAATGAATTAGACGAAAAAATATACCGTAAAAATTCTCCAAAAGCGAAATTGGATTTATTTGATACAATTGCACAACAAAAAGGATATTTTTCACGTCCAGTTAGGATTTTAGATGAGAATCCATCTGCACAAGGATTTGCAACTACATTAGCAGAAGATGCTATCTTAAAATTAGCATATGATGAAAATACGGAAGTTGGTACTTTATGTTCTAAACCAATAATTGACGGAAATAGATACATCATTGCAATTGTTTCTTCTGTTAGAGAAAAAGGTATACCAGCTTTCATTGATGTACAAGAATCCATGAAAGTAGAAGTAATCAAACAAAAGAAAGCGGATATTTTCACTAAACAAATTGGAAAACAAAAGAACTTAAATGTACTTGCTAGAAAAGGCAAAACGATTGTAAACAAAGGCGAAGTAACATTTGCTAATCCTCAGTTACAAGGTTATGAACCAGAAGCAGTAGGTACTTTATTTGCGGGTTTAAAAGATGGTTCTACAGTATTAGTAAAAGGTGAGCAAGGAGTATATGTTATTCAAATTAACAAAACAATCAAAGCTCCTGCAACTAGTGATTATACCATGGAATCTATGCAATTGTTAAATAGTATACGTGGTAACCAACAAGGCGAAGCTAAGATGGCATTGATTAAATTGGCAGATGTTAAGGATAACCGTAAGTTCGCATTCTTAGGAATCAGAAGATAATGTAATTTTTAAATTGCTTTTTCTTCGTTCAACTGCATTAAATAATATGTATAGGGTCGACTGAATGGTCGACCTTTTTTTGTTTAATTTTGTTTGTATGGCACCAGATCATTTACAACTCAAACTAAAAACAATTCCTGAACAACCTGGGATATATCAATATTTGGATAAAGAAGGTGTGATAATCTATGTTGGGAAAGCAAAGAATTTAAAAAAAAGGGTAACTTCTTATTTTGTCAAAACACAAGATAATGCGAAGACCCGTATTCTTGTTAAGCAAATTATTGACATTCAATATTTGGTTGTTGACACCGAGTTAGACGCTTTATTACTTGAAAATAGTTTAATCAAAAAGTATCAGCCTAAGTATAATATTCAATTAAAAGATGACAAAACTTATCCATGGATATGTATAAAGAATGAGCCTTTCCCAAGGGTATTTTCCACACGTAACTTAGTAAGAGATGGCTCGCGTTATTTTGGCCCATATACCAATGTAAAAATGGTGAATACTTTGGTTCAATTAATTAAAGAATTGTATCAGTTACGCACATGTACATTTGATTTATCGGATAAAAATATTCAGCAAGAGAAATACAAGGTATGTTTAGAATATCATATTGGTAATTGCAAAGCACCATGTGTAGGAAAACAAACAAAGGATGAATATGGAATTTCAATTCAGCATATTGAAGCAATATTGAAAGGTCAAATTTCTAATGTTATTCAGTATGTAAAGAAAACCATGATGGACTTTGCGGAAGTTTATCGTTTTGAAGATGCACAAACGATGAAAGAAAAGTTGGAATTATTAGAAAATTACAAAGCTAAGTCGACCATTGTTTCTCCAAAAATTCAAGCTGTAGATGTTATCACAGCAATCGAAGACGAAAAATCTTACTTTGTAAATTATTTGGTTGTTTCGAATGGTGCGATAATACATGGAATTACTTTAGAAGTCCAAAAGAAGTTAGACGAATCGATGGAAGAAGTGCTTTTGTTTGCTTTGCTCGAACTGCGATTACGATTCTCGAGCATAACCAAGGAAGTTTTGACATCGATAAAACTAGACTCTCCCTCAACAGAATTTAAATGTTTAGTTCCTCAGATTGGCGATAAAAAGAATTTGGTGGAACTATCTCTACGAAATGCTAAGTTTTATCGTATTGAGAAGTTCAAGCATCAAAAAATTACGAACCCAGAAGAGCATACAGATCGTATTTTAAGAACGATTCAGCGTGATTTACGTTTGTCAGAACTTCCAAAACACATGGAATGTTTTGATAATTCAAATATTCAGGGTACAAATCCAGTTTCTGCCTGTGTTGTATTTAAAGACGGGAAACCTTCCAAAAAAGACTATCGTCATTTTAATGTTCAAACAGTTGTAGGTCCTGATGATTTTGCAACAATGGAAGAGGCTGTTTTTAGACGCTACAGACGATTATTAGACGAAAAATATCCATTACCTCAACTTATTATAATTGATGGCGGTAAAGGTCAATTAGGCGCTGCATTAAAAGCGTTAGAAAAATTGAATTTACGTGGGGAAATGGCCATTATAGGAATTGCAAAACGTTTGGAAGAAATATTTTTTCCAGGAGATAGTATTCCAATCTATTTGGATAAACGTTCAGAGAGTTTAAAAGTGATACAGCACATGCGTAATGAAGCCCATCGTTTTGGAATTACACATCACCGTAATCGAAGAAGTAAAGGAGCTTTTGTCTCAGAATTAGAAGGAATACAAGGGATTGGTGAAACGACTTTTAATAAATTGATGACCACGTTTAAGAGTTTGTCGGGAATTAAGAAAGCATCCAAAGAGGCACTTGAAAATTGTGTTGGAAAAGCGAAAGCAAAAGTTTTATTGGAATATTTCGGGGAAGATTAGTTGAACTTAATAGATTTTGCAGGACTAATTCGAGTAACAATATACGAAGGAATGATTAACGACAATAAGCAAATTACAAGTGTTGCAAGATTTAACGCTAAGAATATTCCAATATTAAGTTGAATAGGAACCGCATTTAAATAATATACTTCAGGATTTAACGGGATAATTTTGAAGTATTTTTGAAAAATACAAAATCCTATTCCAATTGCATTTCCCCAGAGCATTCCTCGAAGCATTAAAAAAGCTGCTTGATGTAAAAACACTTTACGAATACTCCAATTGGAAGCTCCGAGTGCTTTCATCATTCCAATGAAATTTGTTTTTACTAGAATCATAACCAAGAGCGCGGATCCCATGTTAATAATACCTATGATAATCATTAAACATAGAATGATCCAAACATTGATATCTAGAAAACTTAACCATACAAATATATCCCCTTGACTGTCTACAATACTAGTGACTTTGAGTTGTTGATTTTTTTCACCACCTAGAAGCACTTGTTTTTTCAGATAACGAACATCTTCTTCTAGTGAATTCCAATCATTTACAGCGCATTCAAAAGAACCAACATAATTATGAAAACTACCTTTACCATCCATTTGTGTAAATTCAATGGTTCGTTTACCAGCTTGAATTGAAAAATGATACCCAGATTGGTCCAAATATTTTTTGTCAACCAGTCCTTCTGCGTTTGTTCGAATTGGTAGGTAATTTGAGTTATTAGAATGAATTTTTATTTTTAAAAAAGCAGTGTCAGGAATGCTAGTCTCCCCATCTTTTCCATCTATAAACATCCAGTAGTCAGAAGCAATAACACGAATAATAGTATCTTTAGTTGGGTAAAAACCATAAGCACCAACTTTGTCATAGCCAAACCCCCAATCTAGACGATAATTTCCATTTCCACCGATTGGATTAGCGTGTATTACTAAATTACCATTGTGCAAAGTATCTGAAACAGTTAAATTTACTTGTATTCCCCAATCATTAAGTTGTTGAATATGACGCATGTCAGCAATAATAATTTGCTTGTCTAATTCTTCGTATCCAGTTTCGTAGATTCCAACGATTTTAAACATTTTTTTGATTGGTTTATTTTTCACAAAAAATGTACGCACTTCGTCACCAAGTTTATAATTTAGATCCTTTGCAATTTTTTTAGAAATCAAGATTTCGTCCGAGATGGATTGTCCGTTAAAATTTGGAATACGTCCAGCAATTAGATTTGATGAAAAAAACTCCCAATCGTAAGATTTATCTACCCCTTTGACAAGTACTCCTTCAATTTCTTGTTGAATTTCCGGATTTTTTTTAGTAATATTGGACTGTAGTAGGGCAGGTTTGTAGGCAACGGGTTGAATGTGTTTTATCTTTTTTGAATGTAGTAAAGAAGGATAAAAGGATTGATTGATAAAAATAGGTTCGCTTTCAAAGCTAGTGTTGTCACCAGATTTTGTAATGATAGCATGAGAACCAAAACCAATAACTTTATTGCGTACCTCTTGTTGAAAGCCTTTTACTACAGCTAATGTAATAATATTAACAATCATTGCGAGAGCAATACTAATAATAGAGATACGAACGATGGGTTGAGAAACCTTTTTCCCTTCCACTTCGTTTTTTAGAAGTTTACGCGCTATGAAAAATTCAAATTTCAAGTTCTCTATTTATGGATTACGAAAGTACACAATGCTTTTGTCCTTAAAAAGTATTTTTTTGATTTTGATATTATTCATAACTGTTTCTTGGAAAAAATCATCCAAATTACACTTATCAATTCCAATTGAAAAACCGATTCAAAAATTAGACTCAAATAATCATAAACCAATTGTATTGGCCGTTGAGCGTTTGGATTTGTATTTTGATTCTTTAGTAGGTAAGCGTGTAGCAATTGTTGGAAATCAAACCTCTTTAATTGGTAAAACACATTTAGTTGATACACTAATTAGTTTAGGAATCAAAATACAAAAAGTATTTGCACCAGAGCATGGATTTCGAGGAGTTGCTGATAATGGGGAGCATGTATGGAATGATCGTGATCCAAAGACGGGTGTCGATATTATTTCCTTATATGGGCATAATCGTAAACCTACTCGTGAACAAATGTCGGATGTAGATATTGTGTTATTTGATATTCAGGATGTTGGGGTTCGTTTTTATACATATATTTCTACTTTACATTATGTTATGGAGGCATGTGCTGAAAGTAATATTCCATTAATTGTATTAGATAGACCCAATCCAAATGCACATTATGTGGATGGACCTGTACGAGATGAATTTCATAGATCATTTATCGGGATGCATCCAGTTCCAATTGTATATGGAATGACAATCGGTGAATATGCCGATATGATAAATAATGAATGTTGGTTAGGAGATAGTATTGGATGTAATTTATATGTTGTTCCATGTAAAAATTACACACATGATTCAAAGTATGTATTACCAGTTCCTCCAAGTCCAAATTTACGTTCTGATTTTGCTATTTCACTCTATCCGAGTTTGTGTATTTTTGAAGGGACTACGGTTAGTATAGGCAGAGGTACCGATTCACCCTTTGAAGTTTTTGGACATCCATTGTTTCCAGAATCAGACTATAAATTTACACCAGTATCAGGTTTTGGTTCTAAAAAACCGGTGAATGAAAACAAACTATGTTATGGGTATGATCTTAAAACATTAGGAATGCAGGAAGTGAATAAACTCAATATTGATTGGATTATACAAGCAAAAAAATTGTTGGGAGATTCAATAACATTTATTGACCAACCAATCTTTTTTGATCGTTTGGCAGGTACATCAAAGTTTAGGATGCAGTTGATAAACAATATTCCTGAAGAAGAAATTCGTAAGTCTTGGGAAGATGATTTATTAGATTTTAAAGCGATTCGAAAAAAGTATTTGATCTATAAATAACTATTTTTCTTTTTCAAACGCTTCCATAAATAATTCTCCTTGTAACTTATATCCTGCAGTAGTAAAATGTAGGTGGTCAAAAATCATGTAATTTTTTTTAATCCAAGCATCTACAGAACCATCCCCCCCCATGATGTGTTGTAAGTCCCAAAGTGCGATGTTTTGATTTTCATTAGCTATGTTTCGAATGATACGGTTGATTTCGGTTAGTCGTTCTGGGCGACGGTCATCATATTTTGTATCGGGCGCAGTAGTAAATAAAACAGCTGTTTTAGAACTATAACGTGATAATTTTTCAGTAAAGACTCTTACTTCTTTTAATAATTTATCTTCATTAAGTGAGTCAATGTATGAATCATTTGTCCCTAAAGAAACAATTAAAAGGTTTGGTTTAAGCGCTCTAATTTGTTCCATAAAAAGAGGAGTATAATTTACAAATTGTCCCATAGTAGAACCAGCGACACCAAATTTATGGTAGCTAATTCCACGTTTCGGATGGGAGTTTAATTTAATAGCATAAATTAATAGTCCTTCAGATTTTGTGAATTTTAATGTGTATTCTTTTTCGATAGAACTAAAAGTAATTTCAGTTATTGCAGTGTTTTTACTTATTACCTGGGTGTGAATTTTACATTTTTGAACAGTAATAGGTAATGGGTTTCCATCGTAATAATGTAGCAATGAAATTTTTGAAATTTCTTTATACACGTTATTTGAAGTAAAAGTTAAACTTCCATATTCACTATTTAAATAAAAACCTAACCCAGTTATACCTAATGGTTTTTCATCATTTGGTTCTTTTATAGATGCTCTTTTCCATGTACCAGAAGTATCAATTGGAAATACTTTTTGGCTTTGTTTATTAAAAAATTGGTATGGGTACATCCAAGCCTCTTCGCTTTTGCCATATTTTTTTTCCAATTGATTTTTGATTTCTCCTGAAAACTGACCAATTTCTACATGAGAATCACCAATATGGAATATGGAGAAAATTGAATCATTAGAAGTGAGAATATTACTTAACGAATTATATACTTCTTTTAATGCATTTCGGTGTAATATTGTATCAATTGGATTTTTATGAACATTAAATGTATTTTTGGTTACACCATTTTGACATTTTGCGGCTAACAAGACAAGTAAGAATCCGATAAAAAGTAGTTTTTTCATTCCCATAATTACATATTAAACGCTCTAAAATACAAATTCTATTTAGTAACTTCACCGCACAGAACTTTCAAGGATAAAATAACGGTGAAAATTTACACAAACTTCGATGAAATTGGGCTTATTCCCAATCCAGTATTAACGATTGGAACCTTTGATGGTGTGCATGTAGGGCATCAAAAAATCATTGAACGACTTAATCAACGAGCAGAGGAAGTTGGAGGTGAATCTGTGTTATTTACTTTTTTTCCACATCCTCGCATGGTTATACAACCAACGAATCATGGAATTAAATTAATCCAAACGCAAGAGGAGAAAATTGAAAAACTTGCGCGTTTAGGACTGAAACATTTGATTGTTTTTCCTTTTACGAAGGAATTTTCAGAGTTAACAGCGGATGAATTTGTCTTCCAATTTTTGGTATCAAGATTACATGTGCATACTATTATTGTTGGTTATGACCATCAATTTGGAAAAAATAGAGAAGGCAATTTACAATTTTTAGAATCCAATTCATCCAAGTATGGATTTTCAGTAGAAGAAATTTCAGCACAGGAGATAAATGATGTGAATATTAGTTCATCAAAAATAAGATTTGCACTAGCAAAAGGGGATATTTCAACAACCAATCACTATTTAAATGAGGAATTTGAATTACGAGGAACTGTAGTTCAGGGTAATAAATTAGGTCGTACAATTGGTTTCCCTACTGCCAATATTCGCATAGATGATTCGTTGAAACTAGTTCCAGGAAATGGTGTATATGCTGTAAAAGTTTGCTTAGAAAACGGGAATAAATGTTTAGGGATGATGAATATTGGTACACGTCCTACTATAGATGAATCGTTATTAACGCATCTGGAAGTCCATTTATTTGATTTCTCGAAAGATATATATAATCAAAAAATTCGCGTATCTTTGATTGAGCGCGTTCGTGAAGAGCAGAAGTTTGCCAATGTTGACGCGTTGAAACAGAAACTTGCACAGGATGAAATATTTGTTCGTACTTTTTTTTCTAACTAGCGCATTTTTTTCATTTGCTGAAAAGGAAGTGGATACGATTCATTATGTGACTCTAGAGCAAGCTCATACTATGGATATAGAAGAAGTAACAGCTATAGATTTATCTAAACGAAAATTAACAGCTTTACCAAAAGACTTAGTAAAATATAAGTTTTTAAGACATCTGAATTTGAGTAAAAACAAATTATCAGAATTACCTGAATTTATATCTAGTTTTGAACGCTTATTAGATCTAGATTTATCTAAAAATAATTTAACGGTTTTTCCTACTGAATTATGTAAGATTAAATCATTAACACGTTTAATCTTGAGTCAAAATCCTATTTCACATATTTCCGAGTGTATTGTTAATTTAGACAATCTTCGTTTTATTGATTTGTGGGAGACACCACTTGAAACCTTTCCAAATGCATTTTTAACCATGAAAAATTTAAAATACATAGACATGCGTGGGATTGTTTATGGACCTACATATCAACAAAAATGGTTACGAGGATTACACTGGGTAAAAATAGAATTTGATGCGCCCTGTGATTGTATGGAGAAATAAGGTGGAATTAGGGATTAAATTTATGAGTTATGAAAAAATTTAGAAAAATAGCAGTATATATGCTACTAGGAGCAACAACATTTATGGTTTCATGCGCTAAAAAAGAAGCCGATGCAACGGAGGTTTCAACTATAGCTTTTGATGATAATGCTGCGGACAATTCATTTTCTGATTTGAAAGATGCTGGTGATCAAGCAGGTATTCTTAATACAACAAAGGGATATGATAAATCAAAAGATTCTTGTGTTAAAGTAAGTGTTGTCTACTATGACTCTATTGCAAAAAAATTGAAATTGATTGTTGATTTTGGTTTGACGGATTGTATTTGTAAGGATAGTAAAACACGAAGAGGGAAGATTAATATTGATTATTCAGGAACAATCGGTTCAATAGGAAGTGAAGTAATTTATACACCTGAGCAATACTATGTAAATAGCTATGGTGTTAGTGGTTCTAAAACACTTAAAATCATTGAAAAATTGACTTATTCTATAAAAGTAGAAAATGGAAAAATCACAAAACCAGATGGTTCTTATATTACTTGGGTTTCTGAACGTGTAAGAAAAATGGTTTCAGGTGATAATACACCATTAAATATTTTTGATGATTCATATGAAATTACAGGAACTTCTAGTGGTGTAAATTCTTCGGGTAAAAAGTATTCTTTTTCTACACAAACCCCATTGCTTAAATCCATAGGTTGTCAATGGATTAAATCTGGGAAATTAGAAATAAAGCGTGATGGTAAAAAAGATGCTTTAGTGGATTATGGTGACGGAACATGTGATGATAAAGCAACATTGTCCGTTGGATCTTGGACGAAAGACATTACAGCAAAAAAGTGGTAATAGTAAAATTTTCAATTAATAAAAGAGGCTGTCTCAAAACCAATTTGAGCAGCCTCTTTTTTATTTTCTATAATGTCTAGTCCTGAAATAGCGATACATAATTTTTATCGTTATGGAAAAAGCAGAAAAAGTCGTTTATGAAAAACGCACCCAAAGTGATTACTCAATGAGTTTCAAACTCCAAGTCGTTCAAGAAATAGAACACATGGAGATATCAGTAA
>CANGOA010000059.1 GCA_947455255.1 Flavobacteriia bacterium
CAGCAGATGTTCTACTTGTCCAAGTAATCCCATCGATACTTGTCATCACTCGGTTACCAGTTCCTGATCCTGCAACCGCAACAAAAGTTCCGTTACCATAAGTAACAGATTGCCAAGAAATGTTCGCAGGTGTGTTTCTCATTGTCCAATTCACACCAATTACTTGTGCGGAAAGTTTTACTGAAAAACTGAAAATTAAAATCATTGAAAATAACAATGATTTTAGGAGTTTAGATCCTATAAGTTTGTTCATACAAAAAATTAATAAAAATTTGAACGGCTAAATTAGTCACTTAAAATTTAGAAATACTGATTTATATCAATTTTTATTAACTATTAATGCTTCATAACTAGGGCGTTGAATATTAAACATGACAAAATAGAACCTTGAATTAATACGCTTAATTACTTAATTATTAACTACGTACATAATTTTACAGTTCTTTTGAGTGTCTTTTGGATTTTCTGAAGTTGATTCGCTGTTGTGTCGATGTATAGATGTTTCGCATAAAGAAATCTGAAAGTTTGGATTTCCATAGGTTAATAAATAAAAAAGTTTCATTCTTAATAAGAGCTAGGATAAATTATACAATAGTATTTGTAATAAAATCTTCTATATTTGACTTAATTAAATTTTGACTTTTGAAACACCTATTTATTCTATTTTGTTTTTTTATTTCAAGCATAAATAATGCTCAAATTTCACCTATAAAGTGGGGGAGTGAACAAACAGAAGGTAGGTTTGATGAATTACTTTTATCAAAGGATGGAACTTATTTTGGATCTAGAACCTATGGTAATTTTTTGGAAGATTTACGAAATAATTATGTTACTAGTTTTTCTCTTATAAAGGGAGTAGAGGTTGTTAAGACAGTAACATTAGTTAGAGAAGTCGGCGGGAAAAAAGTAAAATACGAGGGAATGACAGTGATAAAAAATCAATTGGTTGTTTTTTTTAGTGTTTTAGAAAAAGACACTTATCATGTATATCGACAAGTTTATTCATCTGATTTGATTCCCTCTTCTGAAGTTGAAATAGCTTCCTATGAATTATCAGACAATTATAATTCTGAAAGTGTTATTCATATTTTGAAATCTTCCAATGGACTTTTTGGTGGATTATTATATACTAAGGATAACCTAAATAAAAATGAGATGTCTTTTGGTTATGTGGTACTTGACAGTAATTTTACTTCAATTTCTAAAAATACAAATACCTTACCAACGGAGGTTGGCTATGTATCATTAGGAACTTATTTATTAGCAAACAATGGAGATTTTTATATTTCTTATAATGAAAAGGTAAGTGCAAATCGCAATAAACTAAGAAATGGTTCACGAGGAAATTTTCGAATAGGTCCCTTCAGTATTTTTCCGATGCAATCAAATTATAATTTATTAAACAATGATGAATTAGACGCAATTCAACGAATCCACACGTATAAATTCAAAAATGGAGAGGTTACATCTGTCATTCATAAATTAACAAAAACGACTATCAACAACTACAAATTGCTTGTCAATTCGGATAGTAACCTTTTGATTTTCGGCACGTTTTTACGAACTAAAGGGGATAAAATGATAAATCGTTCAGAATTATCTATGAACGGAATGTTCACCATACAAATTGATTTTCAAAACTTAAAAGTAGTAAGCGAAAAATACAGTGATGTTGCATATAATGTTTATACCTATGGCATGAGTGAGCGAAAGAAAAATCGCGTAGAATCTCATCTAGCAACAGGAATGCTTCTTCCTAAATTATATGATTATAAATTAAAAAATGTTACATGTTTATCAAATGGAAACATCGTTGGACATTTAGAACAAACTGTAAGAAATGTTACTTATTCATCGTATAACAATGGTTTTGGTGGGTATGGATATGGAGGTGCTATGGGAGGATATCAGCCATATAATACGACGGTTAATATCACCTATTATTTTAAGGATATTATTGTTTTTTGTCTAAAATCAGATGGGTCTGTAGTCTGGATGAAAAAAATTCTAAAATCTCAGTCTTCAACTGAATATAATGGTGCATATGTATCGTGTTTTACTTTTATTACTAAGAATCAATACAATATTCTTTTCACGGATAATACTAAAAACTATGCGGATAATGGTGTTTTTATAGCTACAAGAAAAATCCATGGAAATCCAGTATTTGCCAAAAACAACATAGTTTCTAAGGTGTCTATCGTGTTAGAATCTGGGCAAACTAAGCGCGAACAATTTCTCTATAAATTAGATCAAGATGGGTGTTATATTCCACGAGATTTTATGTATGACCATCAAAACAAATCACTTTTACTTATGAGTGATATTGGATTGTTTGGCAATAAAATTCGATTGGGTGTCACAGCCGTGAATGAATAATTTAGTACATTTGAGCCAAATTTATTTGTAATAATCATGAAAGAAGAAGTAAAAAAAATCATCGATATAATGAGTCAACGTTTTGTGTCCCACCCGTGGCATGGAATGGAAGTTGGAGAAAAAGCTCCAGCTATTGTTAATGCTTTTATTGAAATAACTCCAGCAGACGCGATCAAATACGAAATAGACAAACCAACAGGACACATCATGGTAGATCGTCCGCAAAAACTATCTAACCACATGCCTTGTTTGTATGGATTTGTTCCTAAAACATACTGTGATACGAAAGTAGCAGCGTTTGCTAATGAAAAAACAGGAAGAACAAATATCGTTGGAGATGGAGATCCACTAGATATTTGCGTATTGAGCGAACGTGCGTTCAACCATGTAAATATCTTATGCGAAGCGAAAGTAATCGGAGGTTTCCGTATGTTGGATGGTGGAGAAGCAGACGATAAAATCATAGCTGTATTGAAAGGCGACCAAGCGTATGGCGACATCAACGACATCTCTGAAATGCCAAAAATGGTAATCGACCGTGTACGTCACTTTTTCTTAACGTACAAAGATTTGGATGGTGGTGCAAAAAATGTTGAAATTACACATGTATATGGAAAAGAAGAAGCGTTTGAGGTAATCAAATTAGCTTCTGAAGATTATAATAATAAGTATGGCGATGTAAATGAGGCTTTAGTAGAAGCATTATTAGCTGCTGTAAAATAACACAGAAACGTACTTTTATATCTTGGATTAATTATATTTGTTATTACAAATTCTATGACTATGGACAAACTAATTGCAGCTTTCCCAAACAACATTAAGGAATCTTTAGAGATTGCTTCAAAAGTTAATTTCAAAGCACCTAAAAACGCGATTCAAAATGTATTGATTTGTGGAATGGGAGGTTCTGGAATTGGTGGTAAATTAGTTTCTCAATGGTTGCAAGATGAATTAAATGTACCTGTACAATTAGTCCAAGATTATACCTTCCCTAGTTATGTTGGGAAAAACACCTTAGTAATTGGTTCTTCCTATTCTGGAGATACTGAAGAAACACTTTTTTGTGTCGAAAAAGCACTAAAAGTAGGCGCACACATCATTGGAATTTGTTCAGGTGGAAAATTAGCTGCCTTTTGTAAAAACAATGAACTTGATTATGTTTTAGTTCCTGGAGGAAATCCTCCTCGTACTGCGTTAGCATTTTCATTGGGACAATTAATCAATATTTTTGTTCAATTAGGTTTTGTCAATGCAAATAACCTCGAAAGTTTTGGAAAAAGTGCTGATTTATTAAATGAGAATGAAGCTGAAATAAAAGCGGAAGCACACAAATTAGCTGCGTTCTTAAAAGATACGTTTGTGATGATTTATTCTGCTTCTAACTATGAAGCAGTTGCAATTCGTGCTAGACAACAATTCAATGAAAATGGTAAAATCTTATGCTGTAATCATACCATTCCTGAAATGAACCACAACGAATTAGTTGGTTGGGGATTAGGTAATGATAATTACGGAGCATTATTTTTAGATTCAGGCGATTGGCATGAACGTAACGTTACCCGTTTACAATTTTCAATTGATGTGATTAAATCAAAAACGAAAAATGTTTTTGTACTGAAAACCAAGGGGGAGGATGTGATTCAACGTTCTTTGTATTTAATTAGTGTGGTAGATTGGGCATCTTTTTATCTTTCTGAATTAAATAACGTAGACGCTACAGAAATAGACGTTATTAATAACCTTAAAGGTCAATTGTCTAATTTGAAATAGGAGTTTTCTCCATTCTTTTTTTTATCAATCTATTTACAAGGAGTACCAACAAAATAACTGTTGCTCCAATGTAAAATTTGTACCCTAATAAGGTATGCTCATGGAGTATAATTACTGCCAATATAATTGTATATACAGGTTCTAGATTGATGCTTAATGATACAGTAAATGCACCTAGTTTTTTCATCACTTCGATGGTTATGATGAAGGACGCACAGGTGCAAACAATTCCTAAAAACAATAACCAAAACGCATCAGAAATTGTCATTTCAAAAATAGAAGTATCTAATTTTCCTTGGTATAATAATACACCAGTTAGAAATATAAAACCAATTCCCATTTCGTGGATTGACATGGCGGTCGAAGGAATTTTTTGAACTAATTGTGCATTACAAACGGAGAATAAAGCCGCGCATAGCGCAGAACTCAAACCCCAAATCAATGCCTGCCATTCATTCCCTTTAAAATCATCTGAAACAATATAGATACCGATTACAACTAATGTCCCCATTAAGAACTCAAACCACGAAAATTTCTTCCCAAACAATAGTGGTTCCAACCAAGTGACATGAAGTGTAACAGTTGAAAGACATAAAATCCCTAAAGATGCTGTTGACAAATATATCGATTGGTAAAAGGTCCACCAATGCATAGCAACCAAAACACCTACTCCTAATGTTGCCCAAAAAAGTTTCTTAGAAGGAATACGTATCGGTAGTTTGAAAACCTTTAATGCTATGAACATAGATACAAATGCAATAATACATCTATACCAAACAATTTGTTCCGAACTCAGATGAATTAATTTTCCTAAAATTCCAGTAAAGCCCCAAATAAATATAATGAGGTGTAAGGCAAAATGGTATTTGTATTTTTGAAACAAATGGATTAACCTGCTATTTCTTGAGAAAGATCCGAAGGTTTTTGGTAACCTACCAATTGTTTAGCATGTTCCACCATGGCGTTTTTATCAAATCCTGCTTCTGCATACAACTCAGCTGGGGTTCCATGGTGTATGTATTTATCAGGAACACCTAAACGAACAATTTTCGATGCATAGTGATGATCACCCATGAATTCTAATACGGCACTACCCATACCACCCATCAAACATCCATCTTCAGCAGTAATCACTTTATCAAACTTTGTGAATACTTCATGTAGCATAACTTCATCCAATGGTTTTACAAAACGTAAGTCGTAATGTGCGGCTGAAATACCTAATGTTTTCAATTCTTCTACAGCTTCTTGAGCGAAATTTCCAACAGGTCCAACTGTAACAAAAGCAACGTCCGTACCATCTGTTAATTTTCGTCCAGTACCTACTTTGATAGCTTTCATAGGAGTTTTCCATTCCAACATTACACCGTTTCCACGTGGATAACGAATTGTAAAAGGACCCATGTTTTCTTGTTGTGCGGTATACATTAAATCACGCAATTCAGCTTCATTCATTGGTGAAGAAACAACCATATTAGGAATCATACGCATATATGCGATGTCATAGACTCCATGATGTGTAGCACCATCCGCACCTACAAATCCACCACGGTCTAAACAAAATACGACGTTCAAATTTTGAATGGCTACATCATGTAACACTTGATCATATGCGCGTTGCATGAAAGAAGAGTAGATATTACAAAACGGAACTAAGCCTTGCGTAGCCAACCCTGCAGAAAAAGTAACAGCATGTTGTTCGGCAATCCCTACGTCAAACGCACGGTCAGGCATTGCTTCCATCATGATGTTTAACGAAGAACCTGAAGGCATCGCTGGAGTTACCCCCATGATTTTATCGTTCTTTTCAGCTAGTTCCACAATTGTATGACCAAAAACATCTTGATATCTTGGCGGTTGTGGAGATTTAGGAACGATTTTAATGATTTCTCCCGTTTCTTTATTGAAAATTCCAGGTGCATGCCATTTAGTTGGATCACCTTCTTCGGAATATTTATATCCTTTTCCTTTAACCGTAATGCAATGTAAAATTTTAGGTCCAGGAATGTGTTTTAAATCTTCTAAGACCTTTGCCAATCCTTCTACATCGTGGCCGTCAACCGGTCCGAAATAACGGAATTGAAGAGATTCAAATAAGTTACTTTGCTTTAACAAGGTACTTTTTAAGGAATGCGATATTTTGGAAACCACCGCTTGTGCATCAGGACCAAATTTGGATATTTTACCCAACATTTTCCATACTTCGTCTTTTACTTTGTTGTAAGTATGCGAAGTGGTAATATCAGTTAAATATTCTTTCAAAGCCCCTACATTCGGGTCAATCGACATACAATTGTCGTTCAATACCACTAATAGGTTTGCATCTTTTTCAAATCCTGCGTGGTTCATGCCTTCAAAAGCCAAACCAGCTGTCATAGCACCATCACCTATTACAGCAATGTGTTGTCTATTTTTTTCTCCTTTGTAACGATTAGCAACCGCCATACCAAGAGCAGCAGAAATCGATGTAGAAGAGTGACCAACACCAAAAGTATCATATTCGCTTTCACTACGTTTAGGGAATCCTGAAATTCCACCTTTGATACGGTTTGTATGAAAAACATCGCGTCGACCTGTCAAGATTTTATGACCGTATGCTTGGTGACCTACATCCCATACTAATTGGTCGTAAGGTGTATTAAATACATAATGTAAAGCAACAGATAATTCTACCACCCCTAAACTTGCACCAAAGTGACTATTTCCAATTTCAGATATAACATCCACAATATACTGACGAAGTTCTTTTGAAACCTGAGGTAAATCACTCACAGCAAACTTATTGCGTAAATCGCTTGGAACAACAATTTGTTCTAAAAAAGGTCCTGCTTTGTAATTACTCATAATCTTGGTAGGTTTGACTAACAAAGATATTCTTTATTGCAGAGAAATACAACTGAAAACGGGTTATTTCGTAAGCATGAATCTAGTCGATTGCTTAATTTTAAGTCAAAATTAAAACTGAATGAAGTACTGAAGTTATGAGGGTTAGTCGTTTTGATGCATGTATTTTAAATACATATCATAGATCATTCCGTCAGAAAGTCCAATTTTTGGCACGACGAATTCTTTAACTTTCAACTCTTTGAAAATGAACCCATAAATATCACATGCTGGAATAATTACATCTGCACGATCAGGTTTGAGTTGAAATTGGTCAATACGTTGATCGACTGTTAATTTGTTTAATTCGTTACGCAAGGTATTCATTTTCGCTACGGACAATGGTCCAGATTGTTTTGTACCAACCATCTTGTGAACCTTATTGATGTTACCTCCAGTTGCAAAATACGTGTGTTCAATACTTTCGTCTACATTTTTATGTAACCATTCTTTGATTTCATTCCAAATTTCAGGATTTGCTTTTCCTTTGAGAAGTCGAACAGTACCAATCGGAAAAGATTTTGCTGCTACCTTTTCTCCTTTTTCAAACACACTTATTTCTGTACTTCCACCACCGACATCAATTACTAAAAATGGAATATTTTTATCAAAATCCAATAAGAAGAATGTGCCAAAAATCAATCGTGCTTCCTCATCTCCACTGATAACGTCAATGTTGATTTTAGTTTGTTTCAAAATTTCTTTCGCCACTTTTTCTCCATTTGAAGCTTCACGCATGGCAGATGTAGCACATGCACGTATGTCTTTTACATCAAAAATTTCAGCAATTAATTTAAATGCTTTTATGGTTTTGATAAATTCTTCTTCTTTTTTAGGAGAAATTAATCCATTTTCAAAGACATCACCTCCTAATCTTAAAGGAACGCGCGTATAGGATAATTTTTTTATGAAAGCATGATCTCCATCCTTACATACTTCACCAATCAACAATCTTGCTGCATTGGTTCCTATATCTATTGCGCCAAACTTCATCTTTAAAAATTCTCTTACAAAAATGTGTGCAACGAAGATAAATATTTTGAATGACTATCTTTGAAAAAAATGAAAAAATGGCATTGGAATCTCTTGGATTGTTAGGATTGTTTATAGCAACATTTTTAGCTGCTACAATTCTGCCATTTAGCTCGGAAGCAATTCTACTGTTTTTTCTTAGTAAAAATGTTGATCCTATCCTTTGTTTAACAATTGCAACATCTGGAAACTCCTTAGGAGGATTGACAAATTACCTTCTAGGAAGACTTGGAAATCCTTTGTGGTTGACTTACATTGGAGTTAAACATGAGAAAATTTTGAATCGTGAAAAATGGGTGTTAAAATATGGATCGTTCTTAGCTTTTTTTTCATGGTTGCCATTTGTCGGAGATCCTTTATTAGTTGTTTTAGGGTATTTTAGAAGCAAACCATTGCCCACCTTACTTTGGATGACAACGGGTAAATTACTTCGTTATTTGGTGTTATTTATTATATATTATTACTGGTGAACTTAATCAACGAACATAATCCTGTTTCAACACCAAGATATACTGATCGTTATCTATTTTTCGATACCCTTGTTCGTAACAAAAGAAATATTGTCCGCCTTTTTGAGTGGTATAAATATTTGTAAAATAATGAAAATTAAACCCTTCCTCTGCTAAACGTATGCCATCCACCGTAACTTTTCCTGTAGGATTACATTTCTCTAGGATACGTCTGTTTTTGCGTAATATCCCATTGATGCGACGAACGTATTTGTTTGCGTCTTCATTTTGACGGTTGTTAAAGGCATTTCTACAATAATCGGAACAAAATTTTTGGTCCTTTCTTCCTCGTAATTTGTCTTTACATTCCAGACAGATACGTTCACTCATAATACTAGATAATTAGGCGTTTACAGGTGCAATGTTAACATTAATTAACAGCAAAACCAAGTAAAAAATCACCAAATTTTGGCACCTTTGCGATAAGAAATTACCCATATTATGTCTTCGTTAGAAAATGATATCTTAAGTCCTGCTGAAAGTTTAAGACTTTTGGCTGACAAAATTCAAATGGAAAATCACATCGTGCAATTACTTCGCAAAGAATTGAGTAAAGTGATTGTAGGTCAATCGTATATGGTGGATCGTTTACTGATTGCGTTGTTAGCAAACGGACATGTACTATTGGAAGGTGTGCCAGGTTTAGCAAAAACTTTGGCAATAAAAAGTTTAGCGCAAGCCTTGGATGCCACGTTTAGTCGCATTCAATTTACGCCAGATTTACTTCCTGCGGATGTGAGTGGTACGCAGATGTACAACCAAAAAAGCGAAACATTCAGCGTGAAGAAAGGACCTATCTTCGCTAATTTTGTGTTGGCAGATGAGATCAATCGTGCACCAGCGAAAGTACAAAGCGCATTGTTGGAAGCGATGGAAGAACGTCAAATTACGATTGGAGATGAGTCCTTTCAATTACCAAATCCGTTTTTAGTTCTTGCAACACAAAATCCAATCGACCAAGAAGGAACGTACATGTTGCCAGAGGCGCAAGTCGACCGTTTTATGTTGAAGGTGGTGTTGGACTACCCGAAAATGGAAGAAGAAAAATTGATTATCCGCGCGAATGTGCGTAAGGAAGGCTTGGAGAAAATTTCCAAAACACTTTCTACTGCGGATATCCTTCGTTTACGCGAACTAACACGCGAAATTTATTTAGACGAAAAAATAGAACAATACATCGTGGACTTAGTGTTTGCAACGCGTAATCCAACAAAATATGGATTGCCAAATTTGGAAACCTTGATTTCTTTTGGTTGTTCTCCTCGTGCAAGTATCAATTTAGCATTGGCAGGTAAAGCACATGCTTTCTTAAACAAACGAGCTTTTGTAATTCCAGAAGACATTCGTGCAGTTGCTGTAGATGTGATGCAACACCGTATTGGATTAAGCTACGAAGCAGAAGCAGAAAACATGACTGCGAAGAAAATTATAGAATCTGTTATTAATCGTGTGGATGTACCATAGCGAATGATTATTTTCTTCCTCCCTTTGAGGGAGGATCGAGGAGGGTGACCTTTGTAAACAAAAATAATAGAAGCTAATAAATGACGAGTTTTATTGAAATTATTTTTATTTATGTTCTTAGTTATCCTGGCGCACTATTGCGCTGGTTAATAACAGGCTGTAAGAAAGGAAAATTAGATTATTATCTTAAAAAGGATAGTGAGTTAAATTCTTTTTTGTTTTTACTCTTTTTTGGATTAATTGTGATTTTATTTAAAATCGTATGAAAGGTTTACTCTTTAATATTTTGATTGTCTGTAATTTGATTCTATTTTCAAGCTTTCAAAAGATTGATATTTCTAAAAATATAGATTTGATTAAAGTTAAAGATGGCCAATCCCTCAATGAAATTTTCCCAATAAAGGATATTATTGAGATTAAGGTAACAAACTATTCAGGTCAACACATCCTTAAAGGGAAAGAGCTGTTGAATATTAAATCTCAAATAGGAACAGCGAAATATACAGGTGGATTATTAGTCAAACCAGGTCACATTTTATTAAATATTAAATTGAAAGGAAATAAAGATGGTGGTTACGTATATGCAGAAAATGATTTAATAAATTTTGATACAGGAAAGAATCTAAAAGGTCAAAATTTCTCAGGTTCTTTTAGATTAAATAAGTCAATCAACTTCGATAATTTTCATTAATCAATGACCACAACCGAACTACTCGAAAAAATTCGTCGTATTGAAATAAAAACGAAAGGACTAACCAAACAGTTCTTTACGGGTCAATACCATTCTTCGTTCAAGGGGAGAGGTATGACCTTTAGTGAGGTGCGCGAATATCAGTTGGGGGATGAGGTACGTACCATCGATTGGAATGTTACAGCACGTTTTCGCAGTCCTTATGTGAAAGTGTTTGAGGAAGAACGCGAATTGGTTGTAATGTTGTTAGTCGATATTTCTGGATCGACCAATTTTGGAACGGGTGGAAAAACAAAAAAAGAACTAGCACTGGAATTAATGGCCGTATTGGCTTTTTCTGCGATTGAAAACAACGACAAAGTTGGAGCCATGTTTATTTCAGATGGTGTGGAGAAATACATTGCTCCTGGAAAAGGAAAGAAACATGTGCTTTATATCTTACGAGAATTCATCGAATTTGAAGCGAAAAGCAAAACAACCAACTTGGTGAAAGGCTTAGAGTTTTTTAGAAACTGTATGAAAAAACGCACAGTATGTTTTGTGATTAGCGATTTTATTGATGAACATCCGATGGAAAGTACTTTGGCCTTGTTGAAACGTAAACACGACATGATTGCCTTGCGTATCCAAGATGAAGCGGAGTATATTTTACCAGATTTAGGTTTAATTCAACTTTACAACGCGGAAACAGGAATCACCAATTGGGTGAATACTTCCAATAAAAAAACACGTCAACGCTTTGAAGAACAAGCAATAGCACACAATGAAACACTGACAGCACTTTTTAAACGCATTGGCGTACAACAAGAAGTGTTGAATACATCGGAAGATTACATTCCGAAATTAGTTCATTTATTTCAACGACATAAAAAATGAGGAAAGGGTTTTACATAGTGGTTTTGTGTTTGTTGTCCTACGTAGCTGTAGCGCAACCAAAAGCGTATGTGCGAAGAAATTCTTTTTTTATAGGGGAACAAACCGAGCTTATCTATGAGGTAAAAGGAGTTAAAAAGACAGATAAGCTTTCATTCATCCCACAAAAGAAGAAAATTACGGGTACCAAAGGAGTGGAAATCATTGGAGAATTTCAAGATACGCTAATTCCATCCGGTAAGGTATTTACTTGGCAAGGATCGTACACCATTACTGCATGGGATTCTGGTCGCGTAACAATTCCTGAAACCACTATCCTCGTAAATGATTCCGTTCTTCAATTAAATGCCTTAAACCTATTTATTAAAACACCTAAAATCAAAGAAGGGAAAGGATTGTACGACATCAAAGAAGGGTTTGAAGAAGTTCCTTCGAGTACCTCTTTATTCTTTCAAAAATACTGGGGATGGATTGTAGCTGTGTTATTGCTTATCCTTGGAATCATTCTCTATTTCAAATTCAGAAAGAAAAAAGAAAAAAAGACTCCTGAAATTACATTGTCATTAAAGGAAGCGACTATTAAAGAAATTGATGCCTTGTTTGAAAAACATTTGTGGGAACACGAAGGATTGAAAGAACATTATTTCCAATTATCGTTGATTCTACGCACCTATTTAGGGAAACGCTATACCTTATCCTTGATGGATAAAACAAGTTACCAAATTGAAGTATTATTGGGTCAATTGAATCTGCATCATTCCTTACAAACTGAAATTAATTTAATGTTGAATCAATCCGATTTAGTAAAATTTGCGAAGTCATCTCCAGATATTACCGAGGTAACGCGAAGCATACAACGTGCAAAAGATATTGTCACTAAAACAAGTAAATTCGGTGAGTAATTTATTGAGTATACAACTTGGGAATTATGAATTCTTGTCACCACATTGGTTGTGGTTATTGTTGTTTGTGCCGTTTTTCTTATGGCGAATGTTTGCGAAAGATCGTTTGAAAAAAGGCGAACTAGTTTTTTCCAAATCAGAAACGGAACAAGCTTCCTTAGAATTGCCTTGGATTACAATAGTTCGTAAAGTGATTTTTTATGCCTATGCACTCATAGTTGTTTTGTTAATCATCGCTTTTGCGCGACCTTATAATTGGAAAAGTACCGAAGCATTTGATCATAAATACAAATATGGAATCGACATCATTTTAGCAATGGATATTTCTGCTTCCATGTTAGCTAGAGATTTCGAACCGGATCGTTTGGCGGTTTCCAAACACATGGCGAAAGAGTTTATCGACGGGAGAGTTGGAGATCGAATAGGCTTAGTAGTCTATGAAGGAGAGGCATATACTGCTTGTCCTGCGACCTTAGATTATGAAATATTGAAAGCGCAAATTGATAATGCGCAACCAGGAAATTTGGAAGGTGGAACTGCCATTGGAACAGGATTGGGAACTGCAGTTACCCGATTGAGAAACGATAGTATCAAGTCGAAAGTAATTATCTTACTAACGGATGGAAGTAATAATTCTGGGACTATTTCTCCGGAAACAGCAGCAAATTTAGCCCGACAAAAGCATGTGTGTGTCTATACGATTGGTGTTGGTTCTATGGGGACAGCCCCTATGCCAATGATGACTCCCCTTGGAATTCAATATGTTGACACACCTGTTGAAATCGATGAAGAAACGCTTCGAAACATTGCCAACATAACTGGAGGAAAATATTTTAGAGCGACCGACGAAGGAAGTCTGCGTGACATATACAAATCCATAGATCGTTTGGAGAAACAGAAAATAGAACAAAAAAATTACAACTCAGAACCACCTACATCACCAGAACCATTTATCATTACCGCTTTAATCTTATTAGTTGCCACTTTAGTTGTTAAACGCATTGTATTAAAAACCAATGAATAAGTCGAAATATACCTATCCAATTACACAATTAGTGAAGAAGATACTCTTGTTCGAAGGGGTATTTATTGCTGTTTGTTTGGTACTTGGTGTTGTAATTAAAGCATTGGATTTTAAGAAAGCATGGGCGAAAGATTTTGTTCCATCATCCATGCAAGAGAATGCGAAAGAACTTGCCCAAAATTATGTGAATCAGTCCATCGATGTTAGTTTGTTACATCCTGCATATTTACTTGTACTCCTTTTGATACCTGTGTTTTTCGGGATAGAATGGGGCTTTATGCGTTGGAAAAATAAGAAGATTAATGCTTTAGGCTCTGTTCAAACACAAGCTATTTTATTGCCAGAGATACAGGTAAAACCCTTGTTTTGGAAGTATTTTTGGTTGAGAAACACCTTATTTTTCTTGGCTTTTACATTGGCGCAACCCATTTTTGGAGAAGGAAAAGTAACAACGAAAGGGAGAAATGCAGAAATACTCATTGCCTTAGATATCTCCAATTCGATGAATGTACGTGACATTAATCCTACTGAATCGCGCTTATCAATTGCAAAACGTTCCTTGATTCAATTAATCAATTCCTTACGTGGTGAAAAGATTGGTATTTGTGTGTTTGCAGGGAATGCGTATGTGCAATTGCCTTTAACCGGCGATTACGATGCCGCGAAGATGTATGTCAATGAAATTGAAACAGACATGGTTTCGCAACAAGGAACAAATATTGGGGAAGCGTTACTGAACTCAGCACGCATGTACTCTAAAGCGAAAAATGCTAAGTTATTATTATTGGTGACTGATGGAGAAAACCACGAAGGAGGTATCGATGAATCGTTGAAAATCTTAAAAGACAATCAGGTTCAGTTAGCTATATTAGGTCTAGGAACAAAACAAGGAGGGTATGTCCCGAACGATCCATACAAACCTGAATTTGGCTACAAAATCCTCGAGAATGGTAAAAAAGTTGTTTCGAAATTGAATCCTAAAATGTTGGCAGAGATAGCACAAAAAGCAAATGGATTTGCCGTAACTAGTGCAAGTAGTTTTCCAGATTTAGAAAACATTGTGGATCAAATACGCAATTTAAAAACAGGAGAATCCGAAGTAAGTGATGTAGAGGTTAAACAAAATTGGTATCAAATCCCATTGTTTTTGGGAATTGTTTGCTTGCTGTTTTATTTGGGACTGGGAAGAGTTGAAAAGTTAAAAGTAGAAAGTAAAAAGTAATATGTTAAATTATTTAAATAAATTGTTTCAAAAAAGTAATCAATCAAATTCTCATGAAATAAAAGGGTTTATAGGTTATTTTAATTTATCTGATTGGTGGGAAAAATCTTTTACAAAAGAAGAAGTGAAATATATACATCTAATATATCAACCATTGGGTGATAGTTCAGATTGTTTAACAATCGATGTAATTGAAGATACTGCTCTTTCTATTGTTGAATTTCTCTCGGGATTGGCTTCATGGTTTAAAAATAAAAAAGACATTAATTTGGCATTTAAATTTTTAAAAAAAGCAGAAGAATGTATAAATGAAACTACTGATATTTTAGATGTTCATTATTTTTTAAATAATAAAATTGAAATTTATTATTACGATAGAGAAAATAAAGAATCACTAGAAATAGCAATAAAATCTTGTAAAAAACAAATAAATATTTCAAATCAATCTTTAAAAGAATTTAAAAAAGATAAATTATTTAGAGATCAATTGCCTTCACATAAAGGTTATGAACAATTAGCTATTATTGAAGAAAAAAATAAAAATTATAATCAGGCCATTGAATTAGCTAAAGAAGCTTTTAGACAATGTTGGTATGGTGATTGGGAAAAAAGAATCGAAAGGTGTACAAAAAAAATTAGTAAAAATTAGTAAAATGAATACAAACATATTTAAAACTAAAGAATTAATAAAACTGAACTTGTTTCAAAAAATCTTTAATAAACAACCTAAAATAAATGCTTTTATTGAAGTGAATAATTTATTTTCAAAAAAGAATATATTGGACATAACAATTGAAGAAATTGAAGCGATTTTAAAAAGGTATAAAATAAATTTCAAAAAAAATTTTGTGAACGAAAGACAAAATTTATATAAAAAACAATTAATACATTTTATTGAAGATAATGAATTATCAGAATTTGAACTAAAACAATTAAAACACTTATCAAGTTTATTATTAATTGACAACATAGAAGTTCAAGAAATACACAATAATATTTGTGGCGAGAGATATCAAAAAGAATATAATGAAGCTTTATCAGATGGAAAAATAAGTGAGCAGGAAGAAAAATCGTTGGAATTATTAAAAGCCAATTTAAAATTACAGAAAGATATAAGTGATAAAATTTCAAAAGAATGTCGTCAAAAATATATCGATATTCAATTAAATAAAATTACAGAAGATGGAATGATTTCTCCAGAAGAATGGGAAGAATTCAATTTAATAAAAGATAATCTTAATATTGATATTATATATAATAACGTAACTCAATCTCAATTAAATAAAATGAAATTATATTGGCTAATTGAGAACGGTGAATTACCAAAAAAGGAAGTTAATATAAATCTTCAAAAAAATGAAGTTTGTTACTTTTCAGATTCAAATGTCGATTGGTATGAAACAAGAACTGTTACTAAAAAAATTAATTATGGAGGTGTAAATTATAGGATTAAGATAATGAAGGGTGTATATTATAGATCTGGTAGTGTGAATGTTCAACGAATTACAACCGAAGAATTGAAAAGAATAGATTCTGGAACTATTTATGTAACAAACAAGAGAGTAATTTTTCAAGGTAACAATAAAAACACTTCTATTTCATTAAGTAAAATACTTTCTGTAATACCATATAATGATGGTATAGGTATTGAAAAAGATTCTGGAAAAAGTCCGATATTGAAAGTTAATAGTAATGCGGATATTTTTGCTATGACATTAGCTAGAGTTATCAATGATTTATAATGTAAAATGAAATCTTTATACTTCCTCTTTCTTATTTTACTAGTGAGTTTCTCTCAGAGTTTCTCCCAAACTTGGCGTACTAATTTAGAATCTGCCCGTAAATTCTATGCAGCAAAGAATTATCCTGCAGCTTACAAAACGTATCAGCAGGTGGCTAAACAACTTCCTGCAACAATAAAGTTAGATGCTGAAATAGGTCAAGCTGCATACAAAGCAGGTGATTTTGCAAAGGCCTCTAGTTATTTCTCCAAACAAAAAAATACTGCTAGCACAAAAAAAGCAAGACTGAACCACAATTTAGGGAATGCATACATGCAGCAAAAAAATTACCAGAAAGCGATAGAAGCTTATAAAGAATCGTTACGTCGCAATCCAAGCGATGAAAAAACACGTTACAATTTAGCCTTGGCGATGCAGAAGCAGAAAAATCAACAAAAAAATTCGCCAAAAAATGATAAAAATAAGCAAGAACCGAAACAAAATCCTCCAAAAAACGATAAACCAAAAGAGGATAAAAAAGATCAGAAACAACCTGAGGAAGCAGACAAGCAATTGAAGCAAAATGCTAC
>CANGOA010000060.1 GCA_947455255.1 Flavobacteriia bacterium
ACAATTAAAAGCAAATGGCAAACTCTTTGTAAGAGAATAATCACAAAACGAAATACTATGTCTGAAGAAAAAGAAATAAACGAAGAGATTCAAAACGAAGCGACTTCTGAAAATCAAGATACAACTACAGAAGAGCAAACTACAGAAACTGTTTCTGAGGAAACTGTAGAACCTATAGCAGAACCTACACAAGAAGAAAAATACGCAGAGTTAAACGATAAATTTTTGCGTTTGTATTCTGAATTTGATAATTACAGAAAGCGTACAAACAAGGAAAAATTAGAACTAATTTCAACTGCTAGTTCTGGTGTAATCAAAGATTTAGTTGCTGTTTTAGATGATTTTGAAAGAGCAATTACAAACAACGAAACAGTCGAAGATACTGCTGCACTGAAAGAAGGATTCAACTTAATTCACAACAAATTAAAAGGAATTTTAGAAACAAAAGGATTAAAACCAATGATTTCTAAAGGGGAAGTTTTTGACAGTGAATTACATGAAGCTATCGCAAACATTCCTGCTCCATCTGAGGAACTAAAAGGAAAAATTGTGGATGATGTAGAAAAAGGATATTACATTCATGATAAAGTTATTCGCTACGCGAAAGTAGTTGTTGGACAATAAGAAAAAAGATGAGTAACAAAAGAGATTACTACGAAGTACTTGGAATTAGTAGAAATGCTAATGAATCAGAGATAAAAAAAGCTTATAGAAAATTAGCTCTTCAATATCACCCAGATAAAAATCCAGATGATTCTGTTGCTGAAGAAAAATTCAAAGAAGCTGCTGAAGCATACGAAATTTTAAGCGACGCTAATAAAAAATCACGTTATGACCAATACGGTCATGCAGGTATGAATAGCGGCGGCGGTTTTGGCGGTGGCGGAATGAATATGGACGACATCTTCTCTCAATTTGGAGATGTATTTGGCGGCGGTTTTGGTGGCGGTAGACGCGGAGGCAGTGGTCAACGAACCATCAAAGGGAGCAACCTACGCGTAAAAATGAAATTAACCTTAGAAGAAATTGCAGAAGGGGTTAAGAAAAAAATAAAAGTCAACAAACTTGTAAACGCAGAAGGTGTAACTTCTAAATCGTGTACAACTTGTAATGGTCAAGGTCGTGTTACTAGAATGGCGCAAACTTTCCTTGGAAATATGCAAACACAAACTACTTGTCCAACTTGTCAAGGAGCTGGAAAAGTAATTGATTACAAACCTTCTGATGCAGACGCAAATGGTTTAAAACGTCAAGAAGAAGTTATTGAAATCGATATCCCTGCAGGAGTTGAAGAAGGAATGCAGTTAAGTGTTACAGGAAAAGGAAATGCCGGACCATTCAACGGAATCCCTGGAGATCTGATTGTTGTTATTGAAGAAATTCAACACGACACCCTTAGAAGAGAAGGCGATAATATTCACTACGATGCATACATAAACTTTGCTGACGCTGTTCTTGGTGAAAGTATTGAAATTCCAACCATCAATGGTAAAGCGAAGATCAAAGTGGAACCAGGTACTCAAAGCGGAAAAATGCTTCGTTTAAAAGGAAAAGGACTACCTCAACTTCAAGGATATGGAACAGGAGATTTATTTGTTCATATCAATATTTGGACCCCATCAAAAATAAGCAAAGAAGAAAAAGAACTTCTTGAAAAACTTCAAAAAAGCGAAAACTTCAAACCTAAATTGGACGGATCGGAGAAAGGATTTTTCCAAAAAGTAAAAGATATGTTTCAATAATCATTTAAAAGCTTCCTCGGAAGCTTTTTTTATGCTATAAAAATAGGTAATGAGTAACTGGCTGTTAAAAACTAGCGGAAATTTCTAAAATTTCTTACTTTTTCACAACTAACTTTGTAATGTATGTTACAGTTAGGAATTATAGGCTATCACAAAGAAGAAATTCAACAATTTGAATTACTAAAAAGTCATTTTCAAATCTCAGGTATTTTTGACTTGAATTATCCTAAACACGAAATTGTAAAAATGAGAACTTCTAGTCAAGAAGTTATTAATAACTCAGATTGTATCTATTTCACTTCTATCCTTACCTATTTCGATGATGCTTGTTACGCAATAAAAAGAGGAAAACCAATTTACATCAACAATTTATTATCACTGGATATAAGTCAAGTCAATACACTTTATCGCTTATCAAATGAAGCAGAATCGATTGTTCAATTAAATTCTCCACTACGATTTGAAAAAATTACTCAAAGTATTACTCAAAATTTCACACAACCTAATTTAATTAATCTTCAACGAACTTTCATTAATGAAAATCATTCAAACGATACCTTACAAGAAATTCTATTTTACGAAATTGAAAACATAATATCTTTGATCAAAGCAAAAGTAAGGAAATCATATTCTTTTTTAATCCCAGAAAATGGATATGATATAGAAACAGTTGATGTAAGATTAGAATTTGATAATGGTTGTACAACTACTCTCCTTATTTCTTCAATTTACGATACTCCAAGACATACACTCAAATTGTTTAATAACAAGTCTTTAATCTGTTTAGATTTTGAGGAAAATAAAATAAACCTAACAAATCCAAAAGAAAAAGAAACATTGACTTTTGAAAAACTCAGTATCCAATCAAAAAAAGAAGAAATATTCAAAGCTCAACTATTAAATTTCTTTGAATCAATAACTAATAATTGCGCTCCAGCTGTTACCATTGAAGACGGATTACTAGCAATATATACTTCAAAAGAAATTATTGCTAAACTTGTATAATATTTTGACAACAATTTTCCTTTTCTTACGTTAAAGAACTGATGAAGCTATATTTATTTCTATTAACTGGTATAATTACTTTAATATCAAATTCTTGTGTAAAAAACAATCAAGATCCTACATGGATTTATATTGACACTTGGAAACTTCAAGCGAATCAAACCAATTTAGAAGGTGAATTAACTCACAATATAACAGACGCATATGTTTTAGTTGATGATAAAATAATAGGATATTTTGAGTTACCGATCAAACTACCTTTACTTCTTGATGGATCACGAAAAATTACATTATATCCTACAATTCACAATAATGGTATCTCATCAACAAAAAAGGTTTATCCGTTTTTTGTATCTTATTCTACCACAGTGAACTTAGTGAAAAATGAAACTTTTAATATATATCCAACAACAAAATATGCTAATAACACAAAGTTTTGGATTGAAAACTTTGAAGATGCAGGAATTAAATTACAAACTAGCACCAATTTTCTTCCATTATTAACAACTGCTTCCGACCCTAGTATTTTAAAATATGGACAAAAATATGGATGGATACATTTGACAAAAAAAGATTCTATCTGGATGGGAAATACGCAAAAATTAGCACTCCCTCAATATGGTTCAGAAGTATATTTAGAAATTGATTATATGAATACTAATCGATTATTAACGGGTGTAAATGCTTATGGACCTTCCTTATCTAGAGCAAATCCAAACATACAATTGAATTCACAATTAGATTCTAATAAAAAATGGAAGAAAATATACATTGATTTAAAAGAAATCATCTCTTATTCAACTAATTACAATCTATTCGAACAATATTTTGAAGCTCAATTAGATGAGGGAAAAGATTTTTCAGATATATATATTGACAATATTAAACTTGTATATTTCTAAAATGAATCTAACAAAAAAATCCTATTTTTTACTTTTGATAGATTATTTTAGTGCTGTATTAGCATGGATATTATTTTTTTATTTTCGTAAAACACAAATTGAATTTTCTTCGTTTATATTAGACCAGCAGTTTTATCTAGGAATTATAATTATCCCTATTTTTTGGATATTACTCTATTCATTACAAGGAACCTATTTACAAGTTAAAAGATTATATAGACTAAGAATTATTAATTTATCTGTTTTCGGAACATTATTAGGGAGTTTATCCATTTTTTTTATTCTTTTGCTTGACGATGTAATTCCAAGTCATCATTCTTATTATAAATCCTTGATCGCTTTGTTTAGCATACACTTCTTGATCACAATAATTCCACGTTATTGGTATGTTGCTCAACTTGTAAAAAAAATACAACTTCGCAAAAATGGATTTAAAACAATATTAATTGGTGGAAATGATAAAGCGCTTCAAATTTATAATGAGGTTGAACATTTACCAATAAGTATCGGAACAGAATTTATTGGTTATGTTCATTTAAAAAGCTCAGACACATCGTTAAATGAAAAATTAAAATGTCTTGGAAACATTAAAGATTTGTCAGAAATAATTAAAAAAAATACGGTAGAAGATGTAATAATTGCAATCGAAAGTAATGAACATGAAATTTTAAGTAAACTTATTGCTACAATTCAAGGAAAAGGAATAAAAATTAAAATCATTCCAGATATGTATGATTTTTTATCAGGCTCTTTAAAATTAAACAATCTTTTTGGTGCTTTACTTCTTGAAATCCCATCTGATGAAATGTCCCCATGGCAAAATAGTATCAAACGTTTAATAGATATCCTAATTTCTTCTATCTCTATATTATTATTAATTCCGTTCTACCTTATTATTGCAATTATAATTAAACAAAACTCCAAAGGTCCTATCTTTTTTTTACAAGAACGGATTGGAAAAAACGGAATTCCATTTAAAATAATCAAATTTAGAACAATGTTTGTGAATGCTGAAAAAAATGGACCTCAATTATCAAGTACAAATGATTCTAGAATTACTCCTATTGGTAAATTCCTAAGAAAAACACGTATTGATGAATTCCCCCAATTTGTAAACGTACTGAAAGGTGATATGTCTCTTGTCGGTCCTAGACCTGAAAGACAATTTTATATTGATCAAATCGTAGAAAAAGAACCTCATTATTTACAATTAACTTCGGTTAGGCCAGGTATAACATCCTGGGGTCAAGTAAAATTTGGTTACGCAGAAAACGTAGATGAAATGATTCGAAGAATGAAATATGACCTTCTCTACTTAAAAAACAGATCGTTATCATTAGACATAAAAATTATGTTTTACACAATAATTACCATTCTTAAAGCAAAAGGAAAATAAATCAATTATTTGTTTTTGTTGGAACTGGATCATGCCCACATCCACCCCAAGGATGACAACGTAATATACGTCGAACTCCCAAATACGTTCCTTTAAAGATTCCCCAAGTTAGTAACGCCTCTTTAAAATATGCTGAACAAGTCGGATGAAAGCGACATGTAGGTGGAAAAATCGGACTAATTAAGTATTGATATATTAAAATCAACCCTAAAAAAGGATAAGATAATATCACTAATAGTTTACGCACAACATCTTTTTTTACGAATCTAAACTACGTAAATTTTTCTAATAACGTTCGATATCGTAACTTTACAAGAAAAAAGTGCGCGTATTCATCTATTTTTTCATTTTAACAAGTTTTGTAAGTTTTGGACAAAATCCATTTCATTCAATTGATAATGAAATACTTGAAATAAAAAACTCAACACAAAAACAACTCATCATTCATCCTAGAATAATATACAAGGATAATTGGCATACGCTTCCTCAGACGCTTTTCTGGAAACAAATCATTACGCTTTCACCTGATTCATGTCTAATAAATGTTGCATGTAATCGTAAAGTACTTCATAAAGTGAGCTACCACGACTGGATGAAAAAAACAGAACCACAAAAGGAATTTTTTAAAGACAGTTTGAAATTAGTTCATGCCTTAGCTGCTGCTGAAAAAATAAATGTGACAACTGGAAAAAATGATTTTTATAAAATAAAAGAAGTTTCTCCTAATATCACTAAAGGTATTCAATTGTTTCAAAAATTTGGCGTTGACCCTTGGTATGCACAAGCTATCCTACTAATAGAAAGTCCTGCTCAACTCAAAAAATCAGAATCTGGTGCCTATGGTGCATTTCAATTAATGCCAAGTGTTGCCCGAAATTATGGTTTAATTGTAAATGCTTCTGTCGATGAACGTGAAAGCTTCGAACGCTCCGCTTTTGGTGCAGCTCAGTTAATTTCCCGTTCTTGCATCCCTTCGGTTAAAAGCATTTTACAAGCTCATAATATACCATACAACGAAACGGATTTATGGTTTAGATTGTTAGTGATGCATGTATATCACGCAGGAGCAACCAATGTCCGCGCAGTTATAAATAAAATTCAACCTACTCAAGGTGGACAAGAGTTAATTAAACAAATCTGGTCGACTACTGCAGGTTCTTTTGGGAATTCATCTCAAAACTACTCACAAGTAGCATTAGCTACACAATTGTTGTTACATGATATAAGTACAGCGCATTAGTAACTTAACACAAACCCAATACTTTCTTTCACTTTATTAGCATTTGTCAACAACGCAGCTTCCAATGTTGAATTCAATGGAATCGCTGGTGTGTCCACAGAACCTACAATTTGTACTGGTGAATCCAAAAACTTAAAATTATCGCGTTGTATTCTTCCTGCGAGACCTAATGAAAACGATGCTTCCACTGATTCCTCAGTAACTACGATTACTTTACCGTGCTTCTTAGTCACTTCATTTATTGTTTCAAAATCAACTGGATTCAATGTACGTAAATCAATAATTTCTACTTGTCCTTCATACTGTTTTTCTGCTTCTAAAGACCAATATACTCCACGTCCATAGGTAATTATCGCACAGGATTCTCCTGATTCTACAAACACTGGATTTGCCGCTTTCACTACTCTCGCCTTTCCAAAAGGAATAACATATTCATCATCTGGTTCAATTGACATCGCTCCTTCCGTACCAGGAATTTTCGACCAATACAAGCCTTTGTGTTCTAATATCACTACTGGATTTGGATCATAAAATGCCGATTTCATCAATCCTTTTAAATCAGCTCCTGTTGAAGGATATGCGACTTTAATTCCTCGAATATTTGTCAATATAGACTCGACACTGGAAGAATGATATGGTCCTCCAGAACCATATGCTCCAATTGGAACACGAATGATACAACTTACTGGCCATTTACCATTCGATAAATAGTAGGATCTACTAACCTCTGTAAATAACTGATTCAATCCTGGCCAAATATAATCTGCGAATTGTACTTCAACGATTGGTTTTAAACCAACTGCTGACATTCCAACGGTACTTCCAATAATAAATGCTTCTTGGATTGGCGTATTAAAAACACGGTCATCCCCGAAAGTTTGTGCTAAAGTTGCTGCTTCTCTAAAAACACCTCCTAAACGTCCTCCTACATCTTGACCATATAACAATGCTTCTGGATGTTTAGACATGATTTCACGTACCGCAAACAATGCACTATCGACCATCACTGTTTTTTTCTTTCCTTGAGGTTCACGTTGCCCTTTTTCTTCTGTAATTGGACTCGGAGCAAAAATGAAATCTTGAATGGACTCTGGTAATGGATCTTGTGCGTTTAAGGCTTTATCATACGATTCATCCACAAACTGTTTTATTTCTTTCTCGATAGATGCAATATGAGTTTCAGTCGCTCCATGCGTTAAAAATGCAGTTTTTAATTTTGGATAAGGATCACGCGTAGCTGCTTCTTCCAAATCATCTCTGTACCATTCTTTACGAACTCCAGAAGTGTGATGACCTAATAATGGAACTTTCGCATGCACAATAAAAGGTCTACGCTCGCGACGCATAATTTCAAACACTTCTTGAATCGTTGCGTACGATTCTTCAAAATTACTTCCATCAATAGTTCTTACCTCAATTCCATGAAAACCTTTTGCATATCCAGTAATATCTTGCGCTCTTGTTTCTTTGGCATTCGCAGAAATATCCCAACCATTATCTTGCACTAAATATAATATCGGAAACTGTTTTAAAGCAGCCATTTGAAATGCTTCTGCAACTTCTCCTTCTGTACAAGATGCATCTCCTAATGAACAAACAACAACAGGGTTCTTTCCACCAAAATCTTCAGACAACCCCTGTTTTTCTTTGTACTGTATCCCCATTGCAATCCCAGTTGTAGGAATGGCTTGCATTCCTGTTGCAGATGATTGATGTGGGATTTTCGGCATGTTATCTCGCTTCAATGAAGGGTGAGAATAATACGTTCTTCCCCCAGAAAATGGATCGTCCTTTTTAGCAAAAACTTGCAACATTAACTCATAGGGAGTCATCCCGATTCCTAACAAAATACTATCGTCTCGGTAATATGGAGAAACCCAATCTTGTGGTAACAGTTGTAAACCAACAGCTAATTGAATAGCCTCATGCCCACGAGAAGTAGCATGCACATATTTGGAAGTGATTTCTTTATTATCCTCGTATTTTTCTGCCAATGTCTTAGCAGTACACATGAGTTTAAATGCTTTTTCTACTACTTGAAATTCCATGATATAATGACTTATTGCTGAGTATTAGTTGTTGTTTTTTAGAATGTATGTCAAGATTTTTTCAATCAAATGAACACGATCTTTCCCCATCACATTATGAGGATGCATTGGGTAAGGGAAGAAATCCATTTGAACACCATCTTCAACAAATTTCTTGATCAACGAATAATTATGTTGCATAACTACAACATCATCTGCCGTACCATGAATCAATAATAAATTTCCTTTCAAGTTTTTGGTGTAATTCATCAAAGATGCCCTTTTATACCCTTCTACATTTTCTTCCGGTAAATCCATGTAACGCTCACCATACATGATTTCGTAATATTTCCAATCTGTTACTGGTCCACCAGCAACACCAACTTTGAATGTACCTGGTTTACGCAACATCAAAGAAGTCGTCATAAAACCTCCAAAACTCCAACCATGAACAGCTAAACGTGTTGAATCAACATAAGTTAAAGATTTCAAATACTTCACTCCTTGCAATTGATCTTCCATTTCAATTGTACCTAATTGTCTGTGAATTCCACTTTCAAACTCAAACCCACGATTTGCAGAACCTCTATTATCCACCGTAAACACTAAATATCCTTTTTCAGCCATCCAATGCATCCATAAATTTGAACCATCTAACCACTCATTTTGAATCATTTGTGCATGTGGACCTCCATATACATATACCATTACTGGATATTTTTTGGATGGATCAAAATTGCTAGGTTTAATCAAACGTGTAAACAATTTTGTTCCATCATCAGCTTTTATCGAGCCAATTTCAGTAACTCCTAATTTATAATCCGCTAACTTATCTGCTGATACCATCAATTCTTTAGAAATATTCCCTTTTGCATTCAATAATAAAGATCTAGAAGGAACCGAATGACTTGAATATTCATCAAAAAACCAACGACCATCCATACCAATTTGTAGCGAATGTGTTCCTGAATTCTTTGTAATTAATCGCTGTTTCCCTTTTAGACTTACAGCAAAATAATTCATATCTAAAGGACTTTCCCCTGTTGCCATAAAAACTACTTCACTACCATTATTAATAGTTCCAACAATGCTTTTAGTGACAAATTTATTGTTGGTCAACTGCAATTTCAACTGATCACTCCAATCATAGTAATACAAGTTATTAAACCCATCACGTTGTGAAATCCAAATAAAATCATTCGATGTTGTTTTTGGAAAAAAAACAGGGTTTTCAGGTTCTACCCATTTTTCATTTTTCTCATCAAATAAAGAACGTACAAATTCACCAGTTAATGCATCATATATATTAACCCATAAATGGTTTTGACCACGATTAACCTCTATAATAACCACATATTTTTCATCTGGTGTCCATGCCAAATTTGTCAAATAATCATCCGCCTTTCCTCTAGGAGAAATGAAAACCGTTTTCTTAGTTTTAAAATCATAAATCCCTACTTTAGGTCTCTCAGATTTTTGTCCGGCCATAGGGTATTTTATAGAAATCAATTCTCCTGGTGTTGATTCAATATCTAACAAAGGATAATTATGAACCTCCGATTCGTCTTTTTGATAAAAAGCAATCAAATTAGCTTGTGGCGACCAAAATGTACCTTTAGAAATACCAAATTCATTACGTGCAATGTATTTTCCTGAAACGATATTTTTATCCGAATTATTGGTTATCGCTACTACTTCTCCATTTTTAACTACATATAAGTTATTCTGAACCGTATAGGCAGTTACGTTTTTATCTGAAACAAAGTCCAAATTTTCTGCCTTCTCATATAAATCAAGTATTTTCGAACCTTTTTTAGTCGTTATGTCAAATTCAAAATATTCATTTCCAGCATGTAAAATAATCACCGTGGTATTCTTCCAGCTGTACCCAAAGAAATTTCTAAATTCAGTGGTTAATGAAGTATTCACTTCTGTAATGGTAATCTTAGCAGAAAAATTCGCGTCAACCGCAGAATTTATTTGTAACGTAGAAAATTTATCCGTTAAATAACTGTATTTATCAGAATTAGGCAACCAAACAAATCCATGCATTTTATCAGGTCCTAATGCACGATATTGTTGTAAAACAGATTCGTTTAATGTCAATTCTTTTTTCTGAGCTACTACCGAAATACTCAAACAAATCGTTAATAAAAACAAAGAGATTCTCATACTAAATCAATTTTTAAAAAAATAAGAAGTGCAAAATTAAGATTGTTTAGAGAAAAAATGAATTTAATGTTGATATTTCACTTCTACAATACAAATCATTTATTCTATATCACAGAAAAATGTATTTTTAAACACGAAAATTGTATATTTGTTTACATAAATTTACCACATGAAATTAAAGTTTTTTCTATATTCATTATTTATCAGTTGTTTAACCCTGACCGCATGTACGGATTCAGAAGAAAAAAATGATGATCAAGTGATAGATGAAGCATTGCTTGATTTTAATGAGTTTTCACTGAAACCTTACGACATTCCTGCATCAATTCTTTTGCCTGATGAAACATCAAATATTGGTGCATCTACAAAAACAGAAGTGAAACATACTGAAGGAGACTTTATGTGGGATTTGAAAGTTGGACCTAACTTCGAATTTGTCATCAACGATTGGGGAGACGATAAAGAAATTCTAAACGCTGAAGTTGAAAAATTAAAAGACTTAGAATTTTACGATGTTAAATTCATAAAAAAAACACCAAAAACACTTATATACGAACGTACCCTGAAAGTAGATGGAAAGAAAAATGCATCAAAAAAAGTAGGGGTTGAGCACAAAACGTATCACTTATTCATGACAAAAGTTATTAATGAAATCATTTATGTATTTGAAACACGTGATACTGGTTCTACCAAAGAAATTGTTGACCTACAAGAAAAATGTGTAAATTCAATTAAGTTAATAAACAACATACAATAATCAATTGAAAATTATTATTTATTAATTATCAATTGTCTTCAGTCAATCCATAACTCATAATTTATAATCTATAAAATGATTACAAGAGAAGCGATCATCAACGTGCTATCAAACGTCATAGAACCAGACTTAAAAAAAGATATTGTTTCAGCAAATTTAGTAGAGAAAATAGAGTTTGACGACTCAAAGATTCATCTAGAAGTTTTTGTTTCCAATCCTGCTTTACATGCCCGAAAAAGGTTACAAGAATTGATTGAATACAACCTGAAAAATAAGTTTGGAAAAGAAATTGAATACACCACAATCGTAAAGGGGTTACCTGTTGAAAGTATTGCTGCAAGACGCAAAATATTACCTGATGTTAAATACATCATTGCAATTGCTTCTGGTAAAGGCGGGGTTGGAAAATCTACTGTTACTGCAAATCTTGCAGGTGGTTTAACAAAAGCTGGATACAAAGTTGGAATTGTAGACGCAGATATTTATGGCCCTTCCATGCCAACCATGTTTGATGTAGTAGGAGAACGTCCAACCATGATTGATATTGATGGTGAAGGAAAAATTAATCCAGTGGAGAACCATGGAATAAAATTACTATCAATCGGTTTCTTTACTGATCAAGACAATGCAGTAGTTTGGAGAGGTCCAATGGCTGCAAAAGCACTTACTCAACTTTTTACAGATGCGCATTGGGGAGAATTAGACTTTTTATTGATTGACCTTCCTCCAGGAACTGGTGACATTCACTTATCTCTAGTACAAACTGTTCCATTAGATGGAGCTGTGATTGTAAGTACACCTCAAGAAATCGCATTAGCAGATGCTCGTAAAGGTGTTAATATGTTTAAATTAGAAAACATCAACGTTCCAGTAATCGGGATGATTGAAAATATGGCGTGGTTTACACCTGCCGAATTACCTGAAAACAAATACTATATTTTTGGTCGTGACGGTGCTAAAAATTTGGCAGAAGGAATGAATATTCCCTTCTTAGGACATATCCCATTAGTTCAGTCAGTTCGTGAAGCAGGAGATGTTGGTCGACCAGCAGTTTTCCAAGAAAACACAACTACTTCTAAAGCGTTTGAAGAACTCACACAAACCTTTATTACTACACTAGAATCTTTTAAGAAAAAATAAGATGAATACGAAAGAACAATTGACAGAATTAGTAAATGTTTCCATCGAACAGTTGAGACCTTTTCTTCATGACGATGGTGGCGATATGGAATTGATAAATATTACAGACGAAGGTATTGTTCGCGTAAAATTATTGGGAGCATGTAGTTCTTGCTCAATGAGTGTCATGACTCTAAAAGCAGGGCTAGAAGAAGCATTATTAAAAGTTGCACCAGAAATTAAAGGAGTAATCTCAGTAGATGATTTAGAAATCGCATAAAAAAAAGGCTGTCCGAAACGACAGCCTTTATATTTTTCAACTAAAACATACAAGAAATATTTTCGAAAAATTCTTATATGCATTAAATGGTTTAAATTACTTAGCAGCATTAAATTTCTCAGCAACAACTTCCCAATTAATCACATTAAAAAATGCAGTCATATAATCCGGACGTCTGTTTTGGTAATTCAAGTAATAAGCATGCTCCCAAACATCCATTGCTAAAATTGGAGTTCCATTACATCCTTCGCCCATTAATGGATTGTCTTGATTTGGCGTAGAGCAAACAACCAATTTACCTCCTTCAACACATAACCAAGCCCAACCAGAACCAAAACGAGTTGCTCCAGCTTTACAAAACTCTTCTTTAAACGCATCAAATGAGCCGAAAGCAGAATCAATAGCAGCAGCTAATTCACCTGTTGGTTGTCCACCTGCATTTGGTGCCATTACTTCCCAAAATAAGTTGTGATTCCAAAAACCTCCTCCGTTATTTCTAACAGCAGGTTTATCTTTACAAACCAACATGATTTCTTCAATCGTTTTTCCTTCTAAATCAGTACCAGCAATCGCAGCATTCAAATTAGTAATATACGCTTGGTGGTGTTTAGAATGGTGTATCTCCATTGTTCTTGCATCGATATGTGGTTCTAAAGCATCGTATGCATAAGGTAATTTTGGTAATTCAAAAGCCATAATAGTTAGTTTTATATATTTTTAGATTTTAAAATTACATAGATTGGAATGAAAATAAAAACTTTTTCAATAAAAAGAATTTAGATTTACTTATCGAAATTATATCATTTTACAACATTCTAAAATATAAACCATTAAGACTATAAGACTATAAGTTTTTTTTGTAGTAAAGAGCATTTAGAATGGCTTCGCTATTTATTTAAATACTTAATGTGCCTTAAACAAAAAACACTAATTTACTTCCTAAATTTCTTAATGGTAAAAGAAAAAAAACTCTTACTTTTACTACATTAAAAAAAAATCAATGAAAAAAACAATTTTTATTCTCGGAATCCTTATTACTTCAGCATTTACTTCTTGTTCTGAAGCTCCTAAAACTGAAAAACCAGCTCCAAAAAAAGTGGAAATGTCTGAAGAAGACAAAGCACTCGAAAAAGAAATGGAAGAATTAGATGAAGACGTTGAAGCATTAGAAACAGTTAAAAAATAAACATGGAAATTTTAAAACACGCACATTCAGGACTTCGTTGGGTAGCATTAGGTTTATTAATCTATGCAATTATTAATGCTTTTACTAAAAAAGGTGAATCTCTGTATGAAAAGAAAGACAAAATGATCAATCTTTTTACAATGATTTCATTACATACGCAATTATTATTAGGTTTGATTTTAACATTCAGTGGTAAAATTGCATTTAAAGAAGGTTGGATTACAAACAATCCTCAAATGCGTTTTTTCATTATGGAACATATTCCCTTAATGTTAATCGCATTAATCGTTGTAACAATCGGTCGTAAAAAAGCTGAAAAAACAGAAGCACCTTATTCAAAGCACCAATTGATTTCAAAATGGTATTTGATAGGGCTAATTTTAATTTTAGCTGCAATTCCTTGGCCTTTTAGAAATTTAGGTGCGGGATGGTTCTAAAAATCGGAAGTATACTTACAAGTACATTCATACTTTTTGCTTGTTCAACACCAATAACAAATAGCAATTCCAAAAAAAAGGATGTTAATACTGTAGTAGATGCTAAAGCACTTTACACGCTTCATTGTGAAGCTTGTCACGGAATGGATGGAACAAAAGGTATTTCGGGTGCAGCAAATTTGAAGGTAAGTAAAATGACAGACTTACAAATCAAAAACACCATCAAAAACGGAAACGACAAAGGAATGATGCCGTTCAAAGATATAATCAATTCAGAAACAGAAATAGACTCTTTGGTCTCTTTTGTAAAATCGCTAAGAAACTAATGGAAGAAGGACACGTTGTTGTTGATCATGTAGAAGAAACTTGTGTACTCGTTGGTGTTGTGACTCAAAAGGTCACTGACGAAATGGCAAACGAATACCTTGACGAACTTGAATTTTTAGCGCACACAGCTGGAGCAATTACTGTAAAACGATTTCTACAGAAATTACCAATGCAAAATCCTAAAACATTTGTCGGTACTGGTAAATTGGAGGAAATCAAGGAATACATCAAACGAGAAAAAATCGAGATGGTCATTTTTGATGATGAACTCTCCCCTTCTCAACTTAGAAATATTGAACGAGAATTGGAATGTAAAATTCTCGATAGAAACATATTAATACTTGATATTTTCGCAAGTCGTGCAAGAACATCTCATGCGAAAACACAGGTAGAATTAGCACAACTTCAATACATGTTACCACGATTGACACGTATGTGGACTCACCTTGAACGACAAAAAGGAGGGATTGGACTACGTGGACCTGGAGAATCTCAAATAGAAAGTGATAGACGTGTGATTCAAATGCGTATATCGTTGATGAAAGAAAAACTTCAGGAAATAGACAAACAAATGTCTATTCAACGAGGAAATAGAGGTCAGTTAGTACGTGTCGCTCTTGTTGGATATACCAACGTTGGAAAAAGTACAATCATGAACTTGATTAGTAAGTCCGAAGTATTTGCTGAAAACAAATTATTTGCTACACTCGACACTACTGTTCGTAAAGTTGTCATTGAAAATCTTCCTTTCTTATTGACGGATACCGTAGGATTTATTAGAAAGTTACCACATCAATTAATCGAATCATTTAAATCAACCCTTGACGAAGTTCGAGAAGCAGATTTATTAATTCATATTTTAGATATTTCACACCCAAATTTTGAAGATCAATACAAGGTTGTCAACGAAACGTTAGCTGAAATTGATAACTCCGAAAAACCAACTATCGTTGTATTCAATAAAATTGATGCATTCTCACATGTGGAAAAAGACGAAGACGATCTTAGTCCTTCGTTAAGAGAAAACATTTCGTTGGAAGAATTAAAAAAAACATGGATGTCGAAAATGAATAACAAAGACTGTGTATTTATCTCTGCTGAAAACAAAGAAAACATTGAGGAATTTAAGACAGTTGTTTACGAAAAAGTAAAAGAGATTTTTAAGATTCGTTATCCTTATCATCATTTTTTATATTAATAAATTTTCATTATATTTATTACAAACTTAATCTATGCCTGAAATTTGTCGTTTTTATGGTTTAATTATAATAATGAATTACAAAGATCATGCTCCACCACATTTTCATGTATGGTATGGTGATTATAAAGCATTAGTTACAATTGAAGAAGGGATAGTTAAAGGTGAAATGCCTAAACGCGCTCTTAAAATGATTTTCGATTGGTTAGAAATTCATAAAGAGGAGTTAATGGAAGATTGGAATTTAGCTCAAAGAGGAGAAAAATTAAACAAAATAGAACCTTTAAAATAAAAAAATTATGTTCTTAGAAATTACAAATGCTAATTATCTTTCTGAATATAAGATTTCATTAAATTTTAATACAGGAGATACTAAGATTGTTGATTTACAAAATGAATTAAAAGGTTCCATTTTTGAACCTTTAAAAGATGTAAATTATTTTAAAAATTTTTCAATAAAATACAATACAATAGAATGGAATAATGGTGCAGATTTCGCTCCTGAATACCTATACCAAATTGGAAAATAAAATATTTTCTGTCACACCTTCAACTTTTGAAGAAACCGCGCTTGATGTATTTCATTATCAATACACACATAATCCAATTTACAAAAAATTTGTTGACCTATTAGGAAGAACAAAACCAACGAAACTATCCGAAATCCCTTTTCTCCCTATTTCTTTTTTCAAAACAAATGAGGTAAGATGCTACTATAAAAATATAGATATATTATTTAAAAGTAGTGGAACCGGAGGTAATCGAAGTCAGCATTTCGTGGAGTCTGTACAAATGTATGAACGATCTTTTGAGCCTACTTATCGAAATCAACTTGGAAATCCTGAAGAACAAGTAATAATAGCACTATTACCTAACTATATTGAACAAGGAGAATCTAGTTTGGTATACATGGTAAATCGACTAATTCAATTATCTAATCATCCATTATCAGGGTTTTATTTGAAAGATTCAACTAAAATTATCGAAACCTATCACGAAGCAATCCAACTAGGTAAAAAGGTAGTTATTTTCGGTGTTAGCTATGCCCTAATCGATTTAGCAGAATTAAAACCAAATCTTTCTAATGCAACAATTATCGAAACTGGAGGAATGAAAGGTCGAAGAAAAGAGTTAACAAAGGAAGAACTTCATAACGAGCTTAAACAAGGATTAAAAGTAGATTATATCTCTTCTGAATATGGAATGAGTGAATTGCTTTCTCAGGCTTATAGTGATAATAA
>CANGOA010000061.1 GCA_947455255.1 Flavobacteriia bacterium
ATTTTTAGACAAACAATCCAAATAAAACTCTTCAATTATTAAATGATTTAATTTTTTTAATTTTAGATTATTGAATTTTTTTTGTTTGAAGAAATTCAAAAGAGTTAACATTCTTTTCGCTGTACCAAATTGTTGATTTAATTTGTAAATAGTGTAAATATTGTGAACTTTAGAATAGATATTGTCTTCATTTTGATCATTTATCAATCTTTGCTGATTGATAAATTTAATGAGTTTAAGATTTTGATTTTCTATATCTATTTCATTAAATGTATTGTTTTTTAATTTTTTATTGAAAATGATTTTTTGACTTTTCATATCAAATTCAGAACGATAATTGATAGAAATTCCGGAGCTAACTAATCGGGTAGAGCTCTTGTCTTTTATGGATAAATAAATCGAATATTTATCATTTTGTTTTTTTAAAATCAATTGGTTATTGCTCGAATTTTTTTCCATTTTTTTTAATCGTTTTTCTTCATTTTGCAGAGTCGATGATATTTAAAGTGTTGATTTTAAAGGTTTTTTCGTGATGGAGTAGTTTTCCTTACGGGGTCACGACAAAAAGAGAAGCAAACGATTCTCTTTTTTTTATTTATACAATTACAAATTTATTTCCACCCAAACTTATTCTTAGCAATACCCATTTTTATTCGCATAAATAATAAGTTTAGCTACAGAATCAATTTTTAGTTTGTTGAATAGTCTTTGTCTGTGACCTTCTACTGTTCTTTTGCTAATATTTAACTTAGCACCAATTTCTTTGCAGGTAAAACCTCTAACACTTAAGATTAAGACTTCAACTTCACGAGAACTAAGATTATTTAAAAGGATGTCATTTTTATTTGTTATCAGAGAATTTTTTATTAGTTCGGCTACTGAATCTGAAAAGAACCTTCCACCATCTAATATAGTTGCTATTGCACGCATTAAAATATGTGGATCTTCAATTTTTAGAAGGTAGCCTCGTGCATTCAAATCGATCGCTTCTTTTACAATAAAACGATCTAAGTGCATAGTTTGAAAAATTACGGGAGTTGTAAAATCTGAAAATGTATTTAGTTCACGCATAACATCAATTCCTGTCATCTTTGGTAGAGAAATATCTAAGAGAATAATATCAAATTTTTCTTTCTTCAATAGTTGAATAGCCTCTTCTCCTGAAATTACTTCTGTAAAAATGAATTCATATTCCTCTTCAGTTTCAAGCATTAATTTCACACCTTGTCTAATTAATGGATGATCTTCGACCAATAAAAGATTTATTAATTGTTTTTTCATATCAAATTATTAATCAATAAGGATATAATTGCCTTTTAAATTCGATATGTTTAGGGGAGTGTAATCAATACTGATTTTTTTAATTTCATCTTTTTCTTTGATGATTTTTTCAGCTTTAATTTCTTTGCTTAATTTCAATACTAAAGAATGAATAGCAGGTTTTAACTCTTTTGTTTTTTTACCATCTATTTGGACATAAATTTCTCGTTGATCTGTTGAGAAATTGTCTGGGAAGAAATGAAAACATACTTCTTTTGGAGATTTTACTGTGTATTTTTCTAATAAAGCTTGATTTACAATCAATGGTTCTTGGTTTTGTTTGCTCAACCACTCGTTCCATTTTTTAAGCATATAGTGTAGGGATACGCGTGCTATTTGGTCTTCTTGGTAACTTCCTCCTAGGTCTGAATGTACGCCAGGGAACCATATTTCATGAGTTACTCCTTCTTTGTGATTCATTAGTGAAGGTGTAAATATTTTGCGTGATTCGTCAATTGCAAGTAAATGTACAGCACGTTTAATATTTGGAGATATATGGTTGTTAGTGAATAAATCACCTGTTTTCTCAAATAACAAACGACCAAGATTGTTAACGATACCGAATGCACTAACAGTATCCCAAACGCCTAAAAATGAAATGTCTACATGTTTTATTTTACCTGTTGATGTATACTTTGATACATTATTTTCAGTGTCATATTCCACTGTAATTTTTTCTGGAATTCCTTCGCGGTAGATTTTACTAGCTAACATACGTGCACCTGCAGCACCTCGGCTAAATCCGAAAATATGAATGTTGTCACCAGGTTTCCAAGTATCCACCAATTGGACGTAGGCATTATCTATTATTTGTTTGACACCATCTCCAGATGTGCCTCCCCAGACTTTTTCGAACCAATTGTTATCATCATCGTTTCCAACACCTCGATGGTATTGAACAACTTGTTTATCCGTGTCATTGATTAAAATACGAGACAAATGGACGATGTTTGTTACCAAACCGTCGTTGTTTAATCCGTTTTCATCATTCCATGTTCCGTCTAAAAGTAGGATAATTTTACGTGGAGAAGGAGTGAGGATGAAGTTTGGGGTAATCGTTTTTTGCATGGGATTATTAATTTTTTAATTCACTTAAAAATATCTTCAAATTTTAAAATTGCTATATAGCATTTCTTACCCCACCTTAAAATACAAGTCAGATTCTATTTTTCTTCTTTTCACTAAACCTTCCAACACTTTTCCACCTGCGTGTGTCCATTTATTAAATTCATCACGAATAGTTACATCAGCGGGGTTAGCATTGACTTTCTTTAAAAGGGTAGATGATTTTAGGTTATTTATTCCAAGGTTATAAGCAAATGACACAAGAGCATCGTATTGGTTTTGATTGACTTTACTTGTTACCATGATTGTAAATTTCTTCTCAATCATTGCCAATTCTTTGCGTAATAAAACTTCTGCTTGTTCTTTTGTGATTGTCTCTGTAAGTAGATGTTTTTCTTCAGTACTGTCTATCAAAGTACCGAAACCTATTGTTGGTAATCCAACAGCATCTTTGTACGATTTTGCTCTAAATCCTTCGAATTCTTCAATTAATAGAATTCCATTTTTTCCTGTAATCATATTTTTTTGTTTGTTTAGATTTAAATAGGTTCTCATTATTCAACTAATTTTATTCTTAAAAGAGTTAATCTTTTCCTTGTCGAAAACTACAAATAAAAATTGTAAGTAATTGTAAACTAGAGTTAAAACACGTGTGAATACGTGGTTAATCAAGTGTTTGCACGTATATGATATACGTGTGCATACGTAAGTGTGTTTGTTAATTTAATCTATATGATTGCTTAAAAAATCAACTAAATACCCACGAGTAATCTTACCAATTTTGATTTTAATTAATTGATTATCAATATTTAGTAAAAGTTTTATTAATTCATCCTTAGTCTTGATATTATTACGCTTTAGAAAATTTGTTATACGTGTAGGAAATTGAGCGTAGAATAGGTGTAGAGTGGTAGTGTCGTTTGGTAGGTATTGTTCTAATTGTTGAATTGTTTTGATACTTATTTTATTCGGACAATTAATGTTTAATTGTATTAAATCATTTTTTTTTGCGAATTTTAATAAGTCATTTTGGGTGTAAATATTATGTTTTATAAGTACATTTTGTACTCTAGTACTGAATGATTTTATAAAAACTGATTTGGATTGCATTGAATAGAATGGTAATATGACTAAAAAATAATAGTCCAAAACTAAATATATTCAAATTTAATTAAAATATATTTAGTTATATTGAAATAACTACAAATTAAACTAAACAGCTGAGCAGATGATTGACTTTATTTTTGTTTTATGAAAGTAAAGTTGGGTATACTTATTCGAAAAGCAAGGCAAAATAAAGGGTTAAGTCAACAAAACATGGCGGATGACCTTGGTTTATCTGTTGCTTCTTTTTCAAATATTGAACGTGGAATTACGGATATTACGGTAAGTCGACTGAATGAAATTTGTATGTTGTTAAATATGAAAATGGTTGACTTTTTTCAAGAAGACGAATCCTATATTTCTTCAGTTATGGACGATGGTGATCCATATAAAACCCCAACAAATAGTAAAATCGTGCAAATGATAACTAAACAACAAGAAGAGATCGAGGCTTTGAAAAAGGCATTGCAAACTAGGTCAAAGTAGTTTTAGAGTATACATTTGATTTTGAATGAATACTCTATGTTTTCCTAGATTAATTTATTTTTCATCGAATAAATTATAACGGTTTGGGTTGAATGAGTATTTGTTTTGTCATATATACTTTTCTTGTGTCCTTCAACGGTACGTTTACTAATGAAGAGTTTATTTGCTATTTGTTGATTGTTTAATCCTTTTGTAATTTGAATAATTACATCGATTTCTCTATTAGTCAAATTATCGATATTCTCATTTTTTCGATTCAATGTAGTAGAAGCAAACATAATTGCACTTACATCCTGTGAAAAATATGTTTTATCTTGAAGTGCATGATCTATTGCATTAAGCAATTCATTATGATCTGATAATTTTAGTACATATCCTTTAGCTCCTAATTCTAAAGTTTGTTTAATAATTGGAGCTTCGTCGTGCATGGATTGAATAATGATTGGAGTTTTATTTTTTGCCTGTCTTAATGTCTTTAAAACTTCCATGCCACTCATTTTATTCATCGAAATATCTAATACTAACACATCCATTTTACTGTTCTTCATAATGGAAAGCGCTTCTTCTCCACTGGATGCTTCAATGATATTAAATTTATAAAGAGTTTGATTTTCTAACATTAAACGAACACCGTTACGAATCATTGGATGATCATCTGCAACAAGGAGGTTAATATTTTTCATTTGATTGAATTTTAATCGTTTGAATATAGTAATTTTTTTAATAAAAGATGTAAAACTCTAATTGAGTACCATTAAAAAGATTCGAATTAAATGTAAATTCCGCATCTAATATTTTAAGTCTATGGTAGATATTTGCAATACCATTTCCAGTAGTATTATTTGTTAATTCAAAGCCTTTACCATTGTCTTTTAAGTGTATTTTATATTGCTTTAGTTTTATATTTTTTCTGATTTCAATTTCAACTAGGGTAGCATTGGAATGTTTATGGGTGTTATTCAAGAATTCCTGGATAATACGATAGACAAAAAGTTCGTCATTTTTATTTTTTAATTTCAATTCTTTATCAGTGCATAGAAAGTGAATGCTAAGTGGTTGAATTGCCATTACTTCAACTAGTCGTACTAAAGCTGCTCGTAGATTTAAAGTAGTGAGTAATGTTGGTTTAAGATTAAAAGAAATGTCTTTTACGGTTTGTACTGCGCTTCTTACGATTCCATCTAAATTACCCATCACTTCATGATATCGATTTGAAGTTGTACTAGTATTTTGTATTGAATTTAAATTCATTTTTAGAGAACTTAATTCCTGACCAAGCGAATCATGGATTTCAATAGCTAATCGTTTTCGTTCCATTTCTTGTCCCTCAATGATTGCTTCTAAAATTTGCATTTGTTGATTTTTCCGCTCTGTAATATCTTTAGAGATAAACAAGATTAATGATTGGTCTTTTAAGTCTATTTTACTTAATGAACCAGATATATAAACAATTTGTTCCCCTTTCGGAAAAGCTATTTCTATTTCTTTTTTGGATTGATTACTACTATTAAATTCATTTAACTCAATCAAAAGAGTATCCGGAAATTGTGCTTCTAAATTTTGATCGTCATATTCTCCAGATATTGAAAAAAAATCACAGCCATAACGATTTGAATTTTCTATAGAGAGATTTTTGTTTAGGATAAGTAAATTAATGGGTATTTCATTGTAAATTTCTTGAAAATAATCTTTTGAGATCATTTTATTTTTCAATTCTTCGATGTACACATTAAAACACATGGAAAAAACATCTACAACATCTTCCCTGCCAGAAGTTTCTAAGGGTGAAAAATCATTTTCGATAATTCGATACTCCACATTTTTTATTAATTCATTTTGACGCTGTGCAATACTTTCAAATTTTTCAATCAAATGGTCAACTTCTTTTTCTACTATCTCTAAAGAGAAACCTTTCGTTATAGGACTCTCAAAATCATTGGTATACGCATTTCTTATTTTAGATATTAGTCGCTCTATATAAACTTTATCTTCTTTCATTTTCAGATTTAATTTTTTTCAACCATTTAACCGCTGATTCCTTTGAAGTAAATGATCGAAATGGAATATCGGGAGATTTTAAACGTAGAAAAATATTGAAAATAAATTGTGATACAGGAGTATGAACTATTACAGCACAAGCGCTGAGTAAATTTTGACCATGTTTATCCGCATAATTTCTTGCATCTATATTCATTGAATTCATCCCTAAAATATTGTAGCACCAATATTGATTGTTTCCATCTGAAATTTTCTCTCTTAATGAAATAATTTTCTTTGCTTTCTCAAGGTCAATAACTGTACTTTCAGAAAATTCACTAAATAAAATGCCATCTTCGATGTGAAATTTTATAAATTCATTTTGATCTTCATTCATAAATTAGTTTTTAATTATTTGTATATGCATTTAATAATTCCATATTATAGGTGTCACTTACTTTGGTATAAGCGTACGTTTTTATTTGTTTTGCACCATATTTTTGTTTCTCATAATCCGCTGAAAAACCTAAAAAAATCGTATTTGAATTTAACTCATTACCTCTTTTAACCGTTTGAAAAATTCCCTGCTTATAAAGATGATGTGACTCTAAATACGCATAATTTAATCCCATAATAAAAGGAACATAGTGTGTCTGACCTTTAAAGCACCATATCGAACAAATTGTATTTGGATCGCCTTTTAATTTAATGTCTACAAATTCATAACAGTCAAATTTAGATAAAATAGAAACTATTTTCTCTGGATATATAAAAAAATTAAACGAGAAATTAGTGTCTTTTATATTATTGAACAATTGAAAATAATGGACAGCTTCTTCCTGGGTAATCTGTTTCTTTATTTCTATATCAAATAAATGTTCATTATTAAATACATATCGTTTGATATTTCTTTTGTTGTTGCTTGATTCAAACAAATCTAAAAACTCTGTATAATTATTCCATTTTTTATTTTTGATAACATTAGAATTTGGCATACTTATCCTAGCATATCCTAATTCTTCAAATTTACCTTGTAACGGAAAATCCTCTTTAAAATCCCTGAAAATAACGGTAGTTGCATTTATTTCTTCTTTGGTTTTATTTACATAATCAAAGAATGCAGTCATTGTTTCCTCAATAAGCGAATGATTATTGTTTACATATAAAAAATCCCCTTCTGCAAACATAGACCCCATCGCTAGGGTTTTTGAACATAAATAATAAGGATCTGTTTTTCGTACTTCTTCTATTTTTTTGGATACATTTTCCGGTGATAATATGTCATCTTTGTAGATTGCACCAGTGAAAAACGTTGATAATAGTAATTCGCCCTCCTGATTTTTAATAATAAGGTAATGAAAACTCCAATTTTCTTCTGGCTTTTCGTTGTTCGAGAATATCTCTTCCATACATTGTAATCCTGCATGTGAGAAATTTCCTTTGTTTTCAAAATAAGTATCCCAGAATGTACTATCGATGTCTCGTATGGTTGTAAATGTCTCAACTACGACGTTGGATTTGTTTTTCTGAACAACTTGCGTTGTTCCTAAATATGGTACATCAAATTCAGCATACACACGCTCTATTTGATCGTGTTCTTCTGCAATCGCAAGTGGGAAGTGATGCGCCATTGCATCTACAAACCCATGAATATCTTCTTTGGTTACGTGTCGTGTAACTGTAAATCGTAATCCTGATCGATCATTAGGTACTGCTGGAAAAGTCGCGGTATTTACATAATATCCCTCTTCTAAGATTCGATTTACAAAATTATGAGTAACCTTATTTAATCCACCTCCAATGTAATAGATTGGAGAATTTGGAGCGGATAAATTCGGTAAATTTTTCTCAATCAGTAATTGATCCATGTAGGAAGTAAGGTCATATAATTCCTTTTGGTAAGCATAAATTTCTGGGGATAAATGTATTTTAGCAGATGCAATAGCTGCTCCAGCACTAGCAGGAGTCAATGGGTGAGAATAGCTATGTGGTCCTCCGAAAATATCTACTTTACGGTACATTTCTTCATCGTAAAAAACTGCTGTTCCTCCAACACATCCAAATCCTTTTGCTAAAGTTGAAACAACGATTACTCGTTGACTCACACCCAGACGATCAAAGACATAACCAGCACCATTTTTACCAGACCAACTCATTCCATGAGCATCATCAAAATACAAATGTAACTTAGGATATTTATCTAGTAATTGTTGTAAGCGATCCGTATCTGGAAAATCTCCATGCATTGAATAGACACCATCCGCTAAATACCACACACGATTGTATTTGTTAGACTCATCACGTAAGATATCTTCCAGCATATCAAAATTAGAATGACGAATCATTTTAATTTCTGTACCTTGTAGTTTTGTGTTTTTAGCAGGGAACTGTACACTAAAATGTACTTGTTGATCGAGAACTATTAAATCATCGGATTTAATTATTGTTGCCAATACTGAAATATGAGCAGTAGAAGTGGAGGTGTAACATAATACTTTGTTGTTATTAAAAATAGCACTCATCAATTCTTCCAATTCACGAATGTATTTTGGACGCATGAATATTCTACCCATGGAAAATTGAGTTCCATATTTTCTTACCAGATCGATAGCACCTTCTGCAAGTAAAGGATGTGTTTCCAAACCAAGGTATCCGCAAGTACCAAAGTTTTTCAATTCTTTACCGCGAATGGTAAATGATTTTCCATCAAAGAATTCTTCGTCTGAATTAATATGTGTTAGCCCTTTCATTTTTGAAGATGAAAAAATAGTGTCTACTACGTCCAAGTAGTTGGTATGATTGATTTTTGCCATAAATTTTAGTTGAATGATTTTTCTATTTTTCCAAATTAGCTATTTTTTAAAAAATAAGTATATATACTTATAAAAACACGTGTATACACGTACGTGTAAACACTTATATGTAATATGTGTTTACACTTGTAAAATAAGTATTTACAACTGATTCGAATTTTTCAAAAATATTCAGATACTCAGATTAAACGATCTGGCAAATTATTGGATTACTTGTGTGATTTGTACAAGATTTCAAAGTCTTATTATTTCGAAATATTGGATTTTATGATGATGTGTTAATTAGTAAGACTGGTTTTTTACACATGTATCATAAAAGTAGCTAAGACTTGAGTGAATTTATTTGATTAGGAATATTTCAAATGCAGATCTTTTTACCTCCAATAAAATAATTCTTTTTCCAGTTTTTCGTTTCCTTCTTTTTCTCCTAATAATGCAATTACTTTGAGGATAAGTTCATTCAATTTCATTACTTTCTTTTTCTTATACGAGAAGTTGATGTCTGATTTATCTATCGGTTGAACGGTCACGGATTGAGCAAAATAAACCATACTTCCGTCTTCAGTGGCAAGACCTAAAATTGCACCTGGGAGACCTGTAACTCCTTCAGGACCTATCTCAGGAATGATTTCCTCGGTAAACCAGGCGTAAATGCGTGTCGTATCGTTTTTTTGCCAAATTGCTTTTCTACATTTAAAATCTGCAATTTTTCGCTTGGAATCGGTAATCTTCCATTGTTTCGTGGATATTGTATCAGATAATAAAAAATATTCTCCTCCCATATCCAGTTGAGTAATGCGTGTTCTGTGATTAAGATTATCTAAATAGCTGTGATTTTCTATAAAAGAACTAAACATACCTCCTGTAGATTGAATATCATTCGAAGGTCCGTAAAATGCAACACTGTCGTTGAATTGTAAGGTAAAATAATCAGAAACCGTTTTATCCATCCCATAATCTTTGACAAAATCTGAAAACCCAGGATATTTCTTGATAATATTAGTCTTTCGTTCAAATAAAATGGTGCCAGAATGAATTTGAGCATGAACCTTTATTGAATTACAAACACAAACGATAAAAACAGTTAAAATCAAAATAATTCGTTCCATGTCCTTAAGATTTTAATTTATATAGAATACGAACCATAAAATATCGCGCAATAATTTGATTGGAAAAATCCGAAATTTGATTGTAATTGATAGTTCTTGTTAATTGTACATTTTGATTCAATAAATCATTCCCTTCCAAACTAACGATTAATTTTTTAGAGGCAAGAAAAGAACGTTTTAACGTTGCATTGATGATTGTTCGATCTACATTATATCCTTGTGATCGACCTGTGTTTTTATAATTTACCAAAGAGGTTTCAAAACGCAGTCCAGTTTTGAAGATATCCCATCCAAAACTAAATTGATTTTTGTAAACATAATAAGTAGACGTTGTATTGCTTATCGAACCTCCTCTCGCATTATTGTAAGCAATAGAACTGGAAATGTTGAAGTCTATTGAGTCTTTGAAAAATGAAATACCTAGCTCAGGCTCAATTGTTTGTTTGTAAATCTGATAATTTTTTTGATTAATCACGTTTGTATTTCGAGATGAGTTTGCTCGTAAAGAAAAACCTATACCCAATGGAGTTTTAGGAATGTCGATCGAAAAATGCAATGAATTACCAAGAATGTAATTACCATCCACGTTAATGGTTTGGGAAATTGTTCTACCAAGTGAATCGTAGGACAATGCATTAGAAAATTCTTTTTGGACGTAATTAGCGTAAAAATCAGCATTTAGATAGAAGCGTTTTAAACTGTTGTATTTGTAAACCCAAATCCTACCTCGATGAGTAAAGTTTGGTTTTAGATCTACATTCCCAATCGTACGATAATTCTGATTAGCATTACTTAAAACCGGTTGAATTTGATTAATGTCTGGAATTGATGAATTGGTCGTATAACTTACATTCATTCGAAGCGCATTTTTTTTATTAAACGTATAACTTACATAAGGTAAATAGTTAGTTACATGCTGACTAAAAGAAACATCGGTGTATTTATTCGTGTTTTTCACACTTAAATCACGTAAGTTGGTTCCAACTAAAAAGGTGTGAAATCCTTTTTTATGAGAAAAGGAAACTTTAAATCGATTAGTTTGATTGACTTTAGTAAAATCACTTGTATACAAAGCATTAATTACATAACTACTATCTGCTAAACGATCTTCAACCTGTTTGTTCTTTTGATACGTGTCAAATTGATTGAAATATTCTAGGTTCAACGTTATTTTCTTTGTGAGTGGTTCTACATGTAATAGGGTAGTAGAGGTAACAAATTGATGGTAGTTTGTCGCGTTTTTTTGATTGGTAGATGAAAGAAGTTGTAGTGGCTGTTTAGACGAAAATAAAACATTCCCAAGATCATTCTGTAATTCATAATTAAACGTATTCGTGAAAGAAGTAGATCGATCCTTTTTAAAATAGTCTTTTACAAGGCTAACTTCATTATTAAAAATAGATTTTTGAATTTGGTCAATATTTTTATTAGTACTATTTCTGAAACTAGTTCGTGAATTATTCAAATAGTCCGAACTTTCTTCTTGATTGTAAGAGGCTTTTTGTAATGAAATTTGGGGTGTAATCGTCAATAAAGTCAACGAATCTAGTTTAATTCCATTGTAGATTCGCATCGTGTTTTCCTCAAGAACATCTGTCGATTTAGAAATACTTTGGTTGTAGTAACTCGTATCTTGAAAGATGTATTGCGTATTGTTTTTACTGATTTTTTGGATTGTGTTTTTCTTATAATCGTAAGAAATATTGAATTCGTGTTGCTTTTTCTTCCCGTATTTATCTTTATAACGTGCTCCTAATTTTAAATTCCACGGAAATCCTTCGCGATTGTCTTCATTCCCATCAACATTGAAATTGTACGAATCTTCCCAGTCAAAACCAGAACGGGGAGTGTTATTATTCAAACCGTACACAGAGAAATTACGATTGTTTTTAAAGGTATTGTAAAGCAACTCGCCCTCGTAAAACTTCTTTCCATCGGAAGCTAGAGATGTTTTACCAAAATATCCCTTTTTAGCCTCTTCTTTCAAAGTTAGATTTAATATTTGCTTACTGTCCTCACCATCGGTATCAGCAGTTTTCTTTTCGTAAATCTGTACATTTTTCAATGCATCCGCATCAATGTTTTTAGTAGCAATCGTTGGATCTGCTCCAAAAAACTCATCCCCATCTACATAAATTTGATCGATATCTTTTCCCTGAAAAGTGATTTTTCCTTTACTGTCAACCTTAACTCCAGGTAATTTTCGGAGTAAATCCTCCGCAACTGCATTCTCTTTGACCTTAAAAGAATCTGCAACAAAAACCAAAGTATCTCCTTTATAATAGATTGGACCCTTTTGTACAAAAATCAAAACTTCATCCAATTGTTTTCCATGATTAACCAGTGGAATTGTAGGGAGTTGGATGTTTTTGTCTCCAGGTTTCGTAACAACAAAAAGTTTTTTTTCGTCGTAGTTCGTATGACTAATAGTTAATTTGAAGGTGTCATTCGGAAGATTACGCAAGGTAAATACTCCATCCTTCTTTGTTCGATCATATCCGCACAGCAGGGAGTCTTTCACACGAACTGCCATTACAAAAACAGAAGAAATAGGTTTATTTCCAGTTGAATCTGTTATTGTACCATTGATTTCAACAGTTTGAGCATGTGAAAATGTTGTAAGAAAACAACAAAAAATAAAAACAAAAAAATTACTCTTGTTCAGCTCTCTCCCCATCATATTTTCCAATCGGTCCTCTTTTATGAATAATCAATCCATTTAAAAAGTTTCTTAAAAATTGATCCCCACAATTCTTATATTTTGGATGATCTTCTTTTCTGAAAATCGCACCAAGCTCACTCTCCGTCACCTTGAAATCTACCAATTTCATAATTTCAATTATCTCATCATTACGCAATTGCAACGCAACACGCAATTTTTTCATCACATCATTATTTGTCATATATCATTATTTTTTGAAACGTCACTCTTAACTCGTCACTCATCTCTCGTCACTGTTTTTCATATTTCGGAGAAAAATGAAAAACTAACTCCGCCGTAATCTTTCACTTTCTCAAAATGAGGCATCTGAGATAAATCTTTTCGTTTGCTATGCTCAACGACCAATAAACCATCTTCATTTAGTAGAGAACGTTCATAAATCGTATTTATTACCTCTTCATAAAAAGTAGATTCATACGGAGGATCTAAAAATATTAAATCAAATTTTCGTTCTGTTTTACGAACAAAGTCTCGGATATCTGATTTTAAGACAGATACCGTTTTTTGTAAGTTGTTTTCAGAAACCATTTTTTGAATAAACTTACAGCAATTGTAATTTGTATCAACCGCTAATATGTTTCCTGCTTCACGCGAAGCAAATTCATAGGTAATATTACCTGTTCCTGCACACAAATCTAAAATGTCTAAATCTTGCAGTGAAAATGTATTTTCTAAGATGTTAAACAATCCTTCTTTTGCAAAATCGGTTGTTGGTCTGGATGGGAAATTTTTTGGGATACTGAATCTTCTGGATTTTAAAATCCCTCTAATTATACGCAAGTTAGTTGTTGTTTAGTAAGTGAATATGGGGTGTTTTGAAATGTATAACTTTTAAAATTAGAGATTGTTTTCCATTTTGTATAAAATGAATTAACAAGTTCTTTATCACTTTCTTCTGATAAATGAAGAAATATTACTCCTTTTTCAAATGAAAGTTCGTTTTGTTGTATGCAAAAAGAAACATAATATAACAAATCATCTTCATTCGTAAAATCATAACTATTAGCCAACAATAAATTAGAATTTTTAACCAATACTAGTTGAAATGTGTCTGAATATATTGCTAAATGAAGTTCTGTTTTATTGTTTTTTTCCAGTACACTTCTTAGTAAATTACTAATAGAATGTTGAATAATAATTCGTGGAAAACGAATTACAAAAAAAGATTTTAGCCACAAAGGTATTTCAAAAACAGTAACACAGTTACCTTCAGAAATAACATTGTAATCTAAATCATTTGTAATTGCTTCTTTCGTAAAACAAGTTGAATATATTGCTAAAGTTGAAGATGATTTGAAAATAGGTGTAGGTACAACAACAAATTGTTTTGAAACCCAAGATAAAGTAAATTCTTCGTAGTTTTCAGTGACTGGGATAGCACTCATAGCTAATTGTATATCTTGTTTCATTTCGCGTTCTGAATTGGCAGAAAATGAAACATGATTCAGTACAGTCACCTCTCTATTACGAATTTCTGCAATTGTAAATGAATGCGATGTAAGTTCAAATGCTAATTGTAATTTATTGGCCATACCTTATTTTGTATATAAACAAAACTACGTTAATTTTTTGAATGAATCAAATGGTGTTATCTCCATAATTTGTTCTTTTCGCAGACATAACGATCAACAACTTTATAACTATTAAAATGCTTTTTAACCATTTTAATGATCATTGGAGAAGTAATTTTATTTACATGTAAATTTTTCTTGATTTCAAATACTCCTTCGTCTGTAAGTATATATTTACCAAATAAATAATATGGATAGTTGTTTTTATTATATGCATTAAAAGGAACGATTTTTTTAGACTGAAAATGAGAACTTGTATCTAAACCATTTCCAATATAATGATTGGTAACTGGAAATTTCAATCCAAAATTATATTTTAATAATGCACTAATCGATGGAGCTATATCTTGATGTGTAGAAACAGCTTCAAATGTTTTCGATCTCTTAATTAACGGAGAATATATAATAAATGGAATATGGTAAATATCTAATGGATTATTTAAGTATGAAGCAAAAGAATAATGATCTCCAAATATCATAAAAATGGTATTATTGAAATCCTTTCTTTTTTGATAGTTGTAAATTAATTTTTTTAATGCATCTTCATAATAAAAAATCGATCCTAGTACTAATGGGTCGTTATCTTTATATGGATTTTTACCTTTAAATATTTTCTGTAAGCGTTTTTGTATAAAGGTTTTATTTGTATATCTTTTTGGTGTAATACTATATGGCTCATGCATATTTAAAGTTAGAAGCACACTTACATATGGAGATTTTAAATTTGATAATTTATCAAACCATTGCCCAACTAATGCATGATCATCATACCCCCAATAAAATCCTTTTGGTTTTCTTTTCCAGGGAGATAAGTACTTGATAGAATCAAAATTCGCTTGTTCGACAAGTAAATCTATATTTTGATGGGATATAAAAGATTTCATATTATCAAAATCTCCCCATCCACCGTATATAAAGGCTGATTTATAACCGTTATTACTTAATTCACGCAATAAACTTGTATGATTTGGATACTGTTGATTGTAGAAATCTTTACCGTTGAAATTCATAAACCCACGTTCTAAAGTTCCATTCGGTAAAGAACCGAATACATTAGGTAATACGCCAAAAGTACGGTTACAATTACTAAGAAAATTTGACCAATACAATCCTTTTTTAGCAAGACTATCCACAAATGGAGTTAATGACTTTGTGGTTGGATGTAATCCTGAAAAACCTGCAGATAAACCCTCAGAAATAATAAATACAATATTTGGTTTTTTGGATGATTTTACAAAATATGGACCTAATACATTTTTTTCTTCAGCATCATGTATAAGCGGATATTCAATCGAAGTAAAATTACGTTTACTAAAAGCATTTTGATAGGTGATAATTGCTTTTGTGACATCTTTTGATGTAAATGTTTCGTTTTCCGTTAATGCATGAATACAGCTTGATAAAAAGAAGTTTGCCTTACAAGTACCTAAATAATAAGCATATTGATTCTCGAAATGACTTAACTCTTTCCCATCTTTTTTCCAGTTTTTTGCAATAATTAATAAACAGAAGAAAAATAGAATTGAAGTTCCTAAAGCTACATTTTTGTTTTTTAAAGTAATTTTTGATGAAATATAGAAAATAAAGAAAATTCCAATAGGAATTAAAAGATAAAAAAACCATAAAAATCCATTTTTTGAATTGGAATCAATACTTATAATATGCATTAATTCATCCCATGTATAGTGAAAAATCACTTCGGAGAGTAAGTATTTAGAAGCTAAAAAGAAATAAGTTAATAAACAACTTAAAGTTATAAGTATAGACCAAAAAACTTTATATAGTTGTATTCCAATACGTTGTAATTTAGGTGTGAATAGAAATAATAAATAACAAGGGAAGAATACTAATGAAAATTTAAAAGCAAAAAATACATCGTAATGGATATTGTATTTCCACAGAAATAATATGTTTAGATTTTGAAATAAAGAAGAGTCTATTAAAAAATATTCAACAAACCGAATTAATAATAGCGAGAATCCACCAATTAATGTAACAAAGAAATACTGAGAAATACTTTTAATAATAGGATTCATAATTTTATTTATCACAAGAATAAACGAATGCTGGAGGGATATTTAAAGCTGTAAACGAAATTGAAACTTTTGAGAAAACATGTTCAATTTCCTTTTTTTGCTTAAGCGAATATTGAAATTGTATAAATTTACCTGCTTCCCTCAAATTAAGTTGAAAGATACGAAGTAATTTTAGTGTAATTCGTTGAGGGAAATTAGATAAAGGTAAAGATGAAATAATTACATCAACCTTTTTAAGTTGATATTGTGAGAGGTAATTTTCTAATTTCTCGGCGCTATCATTAATAATAATTACCCTTTCGTCGTTGATTTGAGAAATTAATTCTTTGTAAAATGCAGTATTCAATTCAAATACCAATAATTTACAATTTATATTCATTTTCTTTATCAAATGTTTTGTAAAAACACCAGTCCCAGGACCGATCTCAACAAATATATTATTGTTATTAAAATCAATATCTTCAAGCATTTTTTCAGTCAAAAAAGGGGAGCTAGGACTAATAGCGCCTACCATTTTTTTTTCTCTCCAATATTGTTGAATAAATGATTTTTTGGAAGACATTTTAGTCTTTAATTGCGAGTTGACCATTATGTAAAATTCCGAAAACCTTCCCTTTAAGTGTTTTATTTAAGTAGGGAGTA
>CANGOA010000062.1 GCA_947455255.1 Flavobacteriia bacterium
AGAATTGAAATCTGGGATAAAACCAAGTACTTCGATGTTATTGAAGGAAACATGGCAGACTTTGCTGATTTGGCAGAGGAAGTAATGGGTGATATCGATGACACAGAATAAAGAAGTATACCACGTACCAGTAATGCTTGATGCTTGTTTGGATGGTTTAAATATCCAGCCAGATGGCATATATGTTGATGTTACCTTTGGTGGTGGCGGACATTCGAAAGCTATATTTTCAAAACTTTCAGAAAAAGGGCAATTAATTGCCTTTGACCAAGATCCAGATGCTTTAGCAAATGCTTGGGAAGCGCCAAATTTTCAGTTGATTCCTTCTAATTTTTCCTTCCTAAAAAATCACTTACGTGCTATGGGGATTGAGAAAGTAGATGGAATTTTGGCTGATTTAGGAGTTTCTTCTCATCAATTCGATGAAGGAAAACGTGGTTTTTCTATTCGTTCTAACGATCCGTTGGATATGCGTATGAACCAAAATGGAGCATTGTCTGCATTTGTGGTGGTGAATGAGTATGAAGAAGATCAATTAATTAAGATTCTTCGCAAATATGGAGAATTGACTTCTCCAGGAAAAATTGCAGGTACAATTTGTAGAGCGCGTCAGGCAAGTCCAATTCATACTACAGGTGAGTTGATGGAAGCGTTAGCGCCAATCGCTCCAAAATTTAAAGATCACAAGTTTTTTGCGCAAGTTTTTCAGGCTATTCGCATGGAAGTCAATAACGAATTGGATGTTTTAGAGCGTTTTTTAATGCAAACCGATGAGGTTTTAAAACCTGGAGGTCGTTTGGTGGTAATGTCTTACCATTCCTTAGAAGATCGTTTGGTGAAAAATTACTTGAAACGAGGAAATTTGGATGGGCACATTGAAAAAGATTTTTTTGGGAATATCCTGAAGCCATTTGAAGATATAACGAGAAAACCAATTTCTCCTACGGAAGAAGAGATTGAGGTTAATTCACGTGCGAGAAGTGCAAAATTAAGAATAGCAGAACGAAGAAATGGATAACGAATACATCAACAAAGAGGATGTAGTTGAGGAAGTTTCTCAATCTCCTGCAAAAAAGAAGGTTACTAAAAAGAAAGAAGGAAAAAATTCAAACATTTTCCTTCAGATTTTAAATGGAGAATTCTTAATGCAGGATTTTGTTATAAATAATTTGGGATTTGTTTTCTTTTTGTTTGCCATGTTCATTATTGTGATTTCTAAAGGATATTATGGTAAAAACTTAGTGAAAGAAATTGAAACTACGCAAACAGAATTAGATGCTAAAACAGCTGAATTTGTTGAAACAAGAGCAAAATTAGAACAAGCAACTAAACGAGAAATATTGATTAAAAAATTAGAAGGTAGAGGATTGTATGAAACAACCAAACCTGCAAAAGTAATACGCATAAAGCAAGAATCGAAATGACCGAAAAACAAGGATTGATGTTAAGGGCCTATTTGGTTTATTTTCTATTTGTAATAGGAATGCTTCTTGTTATTGTTAAAATTTTCGTCATTCAAACACCATCAAAAAACAAAAAAGACGGAAACCGATTAAGTTCTGAACTTTCTAATTCAGACTCTGACGACAAAATGCCTATTCGTTACGTAAAACGTTATCCAAGAATGGGAGAGGTGTTAGATTGTAACGGAATTTCTTTAGTGACTTCAATTTCTTATTATAATTTATACATGGATGCAACTGTTCCGAAAAAGGAATTGTTTGATAGTCAGATTACTGATTTGTCGTTGAAGATGTCTAAAATGTTCCCAAAAGTATATACAAGTCCAAGAGAATTTGAGAATTATGTTCGTAAAGCTCGCGCAAGAGGTAATCGTTATTTATTGATTAAGAAAAAAGTAACGAATGAACAAAGGCGTTACATTAAAACATTTCCGATTTACGAAGCTGGAAGAAATAAAGGAGGCTTGATTGATAACGAAGAAATCATCATCCGTAAAAGACCTTTTGGTGATTTATTAAAGAGAACGTTGGGATATTATCAACACATCCCAGGAAAACCAGAGTTACGAGTTGGAATAGAAGGTGCATTTCATGATTATTTAGCGGGAGAACCAGGGGAGGAAGTCGAACAAAAAATTTCTACAGGTTGGAAAAAAAGAGGTCAAATTACAAGAGAAGCTGTTGAGGGTGCTGATATTGTGACTTCTATTGATAAAGAAATTCAAGAAGTTGCTCAAAATGAATTACACAAACAATTGAAAGATAAAAAAGCGAACAATGGTTGTGTAATCGTGATGGATGTGAAAACAGGTTTTGTGAAAGCGATTGCAAATTTGGCTTTATCTCCGGAGGATGGTAAATATTACGAGTTATACAACCAAGCAATTGGTATGAAAGAAGTGCCAGGTTCAACGTTTAAGTTAGCTTCTTTAATGGCTGGTTTAGAGGATGATAAATTTAAGATTACAGATACAGTGCAAGCTGCAAGTAGTTACACGTTTAGAGGTAGAACATTGAACGAAGCGAAAAGACACAATTATGGTCGTATTTCAATTCAACAAGCGTTTGAAAAGTCATCCAACGTAATCTCTAAAATCATCTATAAAGCATATAAAGATGAGCCACAGGAGTTTTTGAGACATTTAGATGAATTTGGATTAACTGAACCATTAGGTATCGATTTAGCAGGGGAACCAAATCCAACGGTCCATAGACCAGGGACTAAAAAATGGTCGGGTTTATCGTTGCCATGGATGTCTGTAGGGTACGAATTTCAACAAACTCCTTTACAAACGTTAGCGTTTTATAATTCAATTGCTAATGAAGGTAAATTAGTAAGGCCTCAATTTGTGCAAGAAATTCGTCGCGGTGCGGAAGTAATAAAGTCTTTCCAACCAATTGTATTGAGACAAAAAATTTGTTCTAAAAGTACATTGGAAATTTTGAAAGGTTGTTTGGAAGGTGTGATGACGAATGGTACAGGTAAAAAATTAACATCCTCCTATTTTGAAATTGCTGGTAAAACAGGAACTGCTCAAATTATGAATGATCGTTCTGCTAAAGATGGTAAAGGTGAGCGTATTTTCTTGGCTTCTTTCGTTGGTTACTTCCCTGTTAAAAACCCGCGTTATTCTTGTATTGTTTCGGTTGAAGCTATTGGTGAAAACGTGTATGGAGCTGTAATGTCAGGTACTGTGTTTTCTGCCATTGCAAATAAAGTATATGCATCAAGTTTGAAATATCACAAAGCAATCAATGAAAAAGGTAAACGCGTTTGGGAAATACCTGTTTCAAAAGATGGAAATCGTTATGACTTGAAAAAAATCCTAAGCAAACTAAAAATACCTTTCAGACAAACATCAGAAGACGAGTGGATTTCTACTGAAAAACAAAAAAACACCATCGAATTTCACAAACGTTTAATTACAAAAAACTTGGTTCCTGATGTGATTGGGATGGATGCAAAAGACGCTGTTTATCTGATTGAAAATGCAGGAATGCATGTAAGCATAAAAGGATATGGAAAAGTAACAAAGCAATCTGTTACGCCAGGTAAACAGATATATAGAGGAGGTTTAATCGAATTGACTTTAAATTAATGAGAATACTAAATGACATACTTATAAATTGTGATGTTCTTTCTTCGAAAGGGGACCTGAATGTGGCTATTGATCAAATCGTTTTTGATTCTCGTAAAGCAATAAATGGTTCGTTATTTGTCGCTGTTAAAGGGACTCAAGTAGATGGTCATTCGTTTATTTCAAAAGTAATAGAACAAGGTTGTAAGGTTATATTATCTGAAGTAGAAATTGAAGTGCCTTCAGATGTAACGTTGGTTGTCGTAAAAGACACTTCATATTCGTTAGGTGTAGCTGCTTCCAATTTTTACGATAACCCTTCTAAAAAATTGAAATTGGTTGGTGTGACTGGAACAAATGGTAAAACAACGATTGTTACATTATTACACAAAGTATTTTCAGATTTAGGGTATAAAGTAGGGTTACTTTCAACGGTTGTAAATAAAATTGGGAACACTGAAATTCCTTCGACTCATACAACACCTGATCAAGTTTCATTAAACGCTATGTTGTCCCAAATGGTCAATGAGGGGTGTGAATTTTGCTTCATGGAAGTGAGTTCACATTCAGTAGTTCAACATAGAATTAGTGGTTTAACTTTTACTGGAGGTGTTTTTACGAATATTACTCATGATCACTTAGATTATCATGGAACATTTAAAGAATACATTAAAGCTAAAAAAAGCTTTTTTGATGGCTTAGGAAAAGAAGCTTTTGCGCTGACAAATTCTGATGATAAAAATGGAATGGTGATGTTGCAAAACACACTTGCTCACAAATCATCCTATGCAATGAAGTCGCCAGCAGACTTTAAAGTGAAAATTATCGAAAACCAATTTTCTGGTTTAGTTCTTACAATTGATGGACAAGAAGTCTGGACGAAGTTATTAGGTTCTTTCAACGCATATAATTTATTGGCTGTATACGCTGTCGCTCTGTTGTTAGAGCAAGATAAAATCGAAACATTAACGGTAATCAGTAAACTAGATGCTGTAGTCGGGCGTTTTCAACAAGTGAGAAGTAAAGGTGGGATCACTGCAATTGTTGATTATGCGCATACACCTGACGCGTTGGAAAACGTATTACAAACCGTAGCTTCTATCCGAACTAAAAATGAAACAGTTTATACAATCGTTGGTTGTGGTGGAGATAGAGATACTACTAAGCGACCAAAAATGGCTGCTGTTGCTTGTGAATTAAGCGATAAAGTAATTATTACATCCGACAATCCTCGTTCTGAAAACCCCGAAGACATCATTGCACAAATGATGGAGGGAGTAGAAGGACAACATTATAAAAAAACATTGTCCATTACAGACCGTGAACAGGCGATTAAAACAGCTTGTGCAATGGCCGAACCAAATGATATCATCTTGATAGCTGGTAAAGGACATGAAACTTACCAAGAAATTAAAGGAGTGAAATATCCATTTGATGACTTACAAATTGTTACTAACCTTTTTGAAAAACTAGAGAAATAATGCTTTACTACTTATTCGACTTATTAGACAAATGGAATGTGCCTGGAGCAGGGTTGTTTCACTTTATTTCCTTTAGAGCTGCATTGGCTTTAATTGTATCATTAATCATTTCTATTGTTTTTGGAAAGAAACTGATTAATTTATTACGTCGTCAACAAATCGGTGAAACGGTGCGTGACTTAGGTCTTGCTGGTCAAGTAGAAAAATCCGGAACTCCAACCATGGGTGGGATCATCATTTTAAGTGCAATTATTATCCCAACATTGTTATTTGCAAAATTGCACAACGTGTATGTAATTACGATGTTAATTTCAACAATTTGGTTAGGATTAATCGGATTCTTAGATGATTACATCAAAGTATTTAAGAAAAACAAACAAGGGCTTGCGGGTAAATTTAAAGTAGTTGGACAAATCGGCGTTGGAATTATCGTTGGATCAATCCTTTACTTTAATGACAATGTAAAGGTGCATAAGTTGGTTCCTAAAACGCATATATTGACACAAGATGAGCGTATCGTGAATAGCCACCACGCGGAATTTGCGAAAGATTCAAATTCAGTTTGGATCGAAACGCGTGATATGACTACGACAATTCCATTCATTAAAGGAAATGAGTTTAACTACAACTGGATGGTACATGATGTACATAAGTCTTGGGGTTGGTTGATTTTTATTCCAATTGTAATTTTTATTGTAATTGCTGTTTCGAATGGAGCAAACATTACAGATGGACTAGACGGTTTAGCAACAGGAACTTCCGCGATTATAGGGATTGCACTTGCGATTTTTGCGTATGTGAGTTCGAATGTACGTTTTGCAGATTATTTAGATGTGATGTATATACCCGCTGCTGAAGAGTTAGTGGTCTTTATTTCTGCATTCGTTGGGGCATGTATCGGGTTCTTATGGTACAATTCTTACCCAGCACAAGTATTTATGGGTGATACAGGAAGTTTAGCTTTAGGAGGTATCATCGCTGTTTTTGCGATTTCTGTTCGTAAGGAATTATTAATACCTGTATTATGCGGTGTTTTCTTAATCGAAAATTTATCAGTGATGATTCAAGTTGGTTATTTCAAACTAACGAAAAAACGTTTCGGGGAAGGAAGAAGAATATTCTTAATGGCTCCTTTACATCATCATTATCAGAAAAAAGGAATTCATGAAGCGAAAATTGTTGCTCGTTTCTGGATTGTTGCTGTTTTGTTAGCTGTAATCACCATTGTAACATTGAAAGTGAGATAAGATGAAAGGCGAAGGTAAATACTTGGTGATTTTAGGTGCTGGCGAAAGCGGAGTTGGTACAGCTGTTCTTGGTAAAAAACAAGGATGGAAAGTATTTGTGTCTGATTTTGGTCAAATTGCTTCGGAATATAAAGATGAGTTAAACCAATATGAAATCGCTTGGGAAGAAGGAAAACACTCGTTGGATTTAATTCAAGATGCTGACATCGTTGTGAAGTCTCCTGGTATACCTGATAAAGTTGCTGTAGTAAAGCAATTTCTAGATCGAAATATCCCTGTGATTTCTGAAATTGAATTTGCAGGCTACTATAATACGGCAAAAACTGTTTGTATTACTGGAAGTAATGGTAAAACAACCACCACCATGCTAACATATCACACATTCAAAAAAGCAGGATTAAATGTTGGTCTTGCTGGTAATGTTGGAAAGAGTTTTGCAAAACAAGTGGCTGAAGAAAATTTCGAATGGTACATTTTGGAGTTGAGCTCCTTCCAATTAGATGGAATGTTTGATTTTAAAGCAGATATCGCAATACTATTAAACATCACCCCTGATCATTTAGATCGCTATGAGTACGACATGCAAAATTATGTTAACTCAAAATTTAGAATTATTCAAAATCAAGGTCAAAATGACTTCTTTATCTACAATGCAGATGATGAGTTAATTACTTCAAGCCTTGAAAAAATTAAAACTGAGGTAAACTCACTGCCATTCTCACTTCGTAAGGTGATAGAAAATGGTGGCTATGCAGATGAAAAACAATTAACCTTAAATATAAATAAAGATCCGTTTATTATGTCAATTCATGATTTAGCCCTAAAAGGCAAGCACAATGTGCAAAATTCATTAGCGTCAGGAATCGCTTCGCGTTTAGTTGAAATCCGCAAGGAAGTAGTGAGAGATAGTTTCTCTGACTTTCAAAACGTAGAACATCGTTTGGAATTTGTTGCGAAAGTACATGGTATTTCATTTATCAATGACTCTAAAGCAACGAATGTAAATTCAACGTGGTTTGCATTGGAAAGTATGGATGCTCCAACAGTTTGGATCGTTGGTGGTGTGGATAAAGGAAACGACTATTCTGAATTATTAGACTTAGTAAAAGATAAAGTGAAAGCGATTATCTGTTTAGGAACTGACAATCAAAAGATCAAAGATACTTTCAATGGAGTTGTAGAGACTATTGTAGAGGCTGGATCAGCGATGGAAGCAGTAAGTTATGGATACCGTTTAGCTAAAAAAGATGAAACTGTATTGTTATCGCCTGCATGTGCAAGTTTCGATCTTTTTGAAAACTATGAAGATAGAGGAAATCAGTTCAAATCTGCTGTAAGAGCATTATAATTATTCGTTGAATAAGTTTTTCTCATACCTCAAAGGAGATCGCGGTATTTGGGTGATCACACTGATATTACTAACTTTTTCGTTAGTGAGTGTCTATAGTTTTGTCCCAATTCTAGTGAAAATTGAAGGAGGAACACCTTTCAAGTATCTGTTTAAACACTTGATTTATGTGATTCTTGGGTTTGTTGCCATGTTTTGGATTCATCGAAAAGATCCTTCTTATTTTTCAAAGTTTGCCCGTTTGATGTTTTATGCATCCATTCTGTTGCTTTTATTCACCTTTTTCTTCGGAACCAAAGTGAATGATGCAGGTCGTTGGATACGTATTCCGTTTGTTGGATTAACCTTCCAATCGTCGGATTTTGCAAAGCTTGGGTTGATTGTATACTTGTCTCGTTTGTTAGTGAAAAAGAAAGAATATTTCAACACGTGGAAAAGCGGTTTTTGGCCAATCATGCTACCCATCATTGTGATTTGTGGCTTGATCTTTAAGGATAACTTTTCGACCGCATTTTTACTTTTTTGTATCTGCTTTTTACTTTTAATCATCGGAAAATTTCCGTTTGCTAAGATAATGGCAGCGATTACAGGTGGAGTTGCTCTTGCAGGATTAGTTGTTTTAATTCATATTTCAGCACCTACCTTAAACATACTTCCACGTTATGAGACTTGGAAAAACCGTATCACAAATCGGTATGAGTCCGATAAGGATATTCAAGCGAATGCACAATCATTAAATGCTGAATTAGCAATTTATCATGGTGGTTTATTTGGTCAAGGTGTAGGAGATGGAAAATTGAAAGAATACCTACCAGAAGCTTATGCAGATTTTTATTTCTCAAGTTTTGTTGAAGAGTTCGGATCCTTGTCAGCAATTATCTTGATATTTCTTTACTGCATTCTGCTTTTTCGTATTATTCGAATCGGACTTCGTTCTGATAAATTATTTGAAACCTATCTATGTATAGGTATTGGAATATTATTGTTGACTCAAGCAACTGTGAATATGATGGTTTGTACTGGAATATTCCCTGTAACTGGTCAAAACATGCCGTTACTTGCAATGGGTGGTTCTGCGCTTATTATGACTTGTCTTGCCATAGGAATGGTTCAATCAATTGCATATAAACAAACGAAAGTCACAAAATCTGATGAATCTTCTGATGAAGTCTGAAAATATTACTTTGTTTGTAAGGATGTTGCACTACAAGTACGGATGTTGCACTGCAACATCCCCATTTTTATAAAATAAAAATGAAAAAATGAAAAAATGAAAACACAAAAAATAATTATATCAGGAGGTGGAACCGGAGGACACATTTTCCCTGCAATTGCAATTGCTAATGAAATAAAACGTCGTAACCCAACTGCTGATATTTTGTTTGTTGGTGCGTTGGGTAAAATGGAGATGGAAAAAGTTCCACAAGCGGGTTATAATATTATTGGACTTCCAATAACAGGATTTCAACGTAGAATTACATTTTCAAATTTTGTGTTGCCTTTTAAGTTGGTGTTTAGTTTAATCAAAGCGTTTTTTATAGTAAAGAAATTTAAACCTCAAATAGTTGTAGGGGTAGGAGGATATGCTTCAGGTCCAATTTTAAGAATCGCATCGATGGTGAAAATCCCAACGGTGGTTCAAGAACAAAATTCGTTTCCAGGAAAAACTAACCGCATTCTTTCAAAAGAGGTTTCAAAGTTATGTGTCGCTTATCAAGGGTTAGAGAAGTTTTTTCCTAATGAGAAAATTGTACTAACAGGTAATCCTGTTCGTAATGAAATGGTTCAGATTGAAGGTAAAAAAGAAAAGGCATTACAACATTTTTACTTAAATCCTACCAAAAAAACAATTTTGATTATAGGTGGTAGTTTGGGTGCAAAAACATTGAATGAAAGTTTGATGGAAAATAGAGAAAGTATTACGAATTCAAATACTCAGGTCATTTGGCAGTGTGGAAAGTTCTATTATCCGAACTATGCAAAGCAAGAAACAGAACTTAAATCTCAAGGGATTCATTTATATGAATTTATTAAAGAGATGGATTTAGCATACGCTGCTGCTGATGTAATTATTTCAAGGGCTGGTGCAATGTCTGTTTCTGAATTAAGTATTATTCAAAAACCAACGATATTAGTTCCTTCGCCAAATGTGTCAGATGATCATCAAACACATAATGCCAAAGCTTTGGGTGATTCAGTGATATTGATAACTGATAAAGAAGCAAATGAAAAATTAATTCAAACTAGTATTTCATTGTTAAACAATGAAATGCAGGGTGTTGAAATGGCACAAAAATTAAAGAAATATGCCATTCCAAATGCTTCAGAATTAATTGTAAATGAAATAGAAAAACTGATTATATGAACAATGTTGATTTAAATGCATTTAAAAAAATCTATTTTCTAGGAATAGGTGGAATAGGAATGTCTGCACTTGCTCGTTATTTTCATTTGAAAGGATTTGAAGTAAGTGGATATGATAAAACACCGTCACCTTTGACAGATACTTTAATCGAAGAAGGAATTTCTATTCACTTTGAGGATTTAGGTAATGAAATCGCTACTCAAATAGAAGTAGAAAGTACGTTGGTGATATTTACTCCTGCGATTCCTAAAAATATGTTGGAATATAATTACATTGTAAATCAGAAATTTACGATACTTAAACGAGCGCAAATTTTAGGATTGATTACGCATAATTCGAAAGGTTTGTGTGTGGCAGGAACGCATGGTAAAACGACAACAAGTACTATGCTTGCACATATACTTTATACTTCTTCGTTGAAATGTAATGCTTTTTTGGGTGGTATCTCATCCAATTACAATACCAATTTTATTGCTTCAACTTCATCTGATTATACAGTTATAGAAGCAGATGAGTTTGATCGTTCTTTTTTACAATTGAATCCATTTGCGTCCATTATTACAGCATGTGATGCCGACCATTTAGATATCTATGGCGATGAAGAAACGTTTTTAAAAGGCTTTCAAGACTATGCCGATTTGATAAATACAGATGGTGTTCTTGTGATAAAAAAAGGGCTTCCTATTAATAGAACTGCCAAAACATTGACCTATTCTCTAACTGAAGAAGCCGATTTTCAAGGTAAAAACTTGCGTTATGAAAATGGCTTTCAAGTAATGGATGTGTATTTTGAAGGAAATGTATGGAGAAATATTTCTTTAGGATTACCAGGAATTCATAATGCTGAAAATGCGTTAGCATGTATAGCTTTATGTGTGTTTCTAGGACTTTCAGAAGATGAAATACGACATGGTTTGGAGTCGTTTTTAGGTGTAAAACGTCGTTTTGAATATCATGTGAAATCCGATGTAATAACCTACATTGATGATTATGCACATCACCCAACAGAATTGAAAGCATTGATTGATTCTGTACGTTTATTATATCCAACAAAACAAATCTCGATAGTTTTTCAGCCTCATCTTTTTTCTCGCACAAACGATTTTATGGAAGGATTTGCACATGAATTATCACAGGTAGATAATTTGTATTTATTGCCAATTTATCCAGCAAGAGAACTACCAATGGAAGGAGTTACAAGTGATGTGCTTTTAGCTAAAATTTCATGTCCATCAAAACAATTGGTAGAGAAAGAAGCATTACTTAGTTCGATTGAACTTGCTTTAAATCAAATAGTTTTAACGGTAGGTGCGGGTGATATAGATCGTTTAGTGAAACCGCTCAAAGAAAAAATACTAAACTATAACTATGAAACCTTGGCTTAAAATTACTATTTGGACATTTTTCTTCGCTACGATAGTTGCGATTCTGGCCATTACGAATAGTCAGCAAAAGAATACTTCACTAAAAACACCTAAAATCTATATAGATATACAAGATGAAAATGCTTTTTTAACTGAAAAAGAACTTGAGTTACGTTTGATTCGAAAAGGATTAATCAAAAGAAACCAAAACAATAGCCAGTTACAACTTAATAAAATCGAAAAGTTTGTAAATGGAATGACCGAAGTTCTTGATTGTAATGCTTATACAAAATTAGGCGGTGATTGGGCAATTAATGTCAAAATTCGCAGACCGATTGCACGTGTTTTTAATAGCTTTGGAGAGAGTTTTTATCTCGATGAACTTGGTCATACTATCTCACCTTCTTATTTGTATACCGCTAGAGTTGTGGTTGTTACGGGAGATATCATCGATAAAAATAATGGATTGACTGTCAATAAAATTATTAACAACAAAAATTTAATAACTAAATTTTCCTTAGATGATATCTACCGAATTTCTCGGTATGTTTGTAATGATCCATTCTTTTCTTTACAAATCGGTCAAATCCATAAAGAAAAAAATGGTGATTTTGTGCTTGTACCTAGGGTAGGAGACCAAAAAATAATTTTCGGAAGTGCCCTTTCTAATGAGGAAGTTAAAGTTAAATTTCGTAAATTAGCAGACTTTTACAAGGAAGGCATACCTTACGAAGGTTGGAGTACGTATGATTGTTTTAATCTAAAGTATGAAAATCAAGTAGTTTGTAGTAAAAAACAATTAGGATCAGACCAGAAAGAAGAATAAAATATGAGTCAAGTAATTGTAGGTTTAGATATCGGGACAACGAAAATTGCATGTTTCGTTGGTAGAATGAACGAACATGGTAAAATTGAAATTTTATCCATGGGGAAGAGTGATTCCCTTGGTGTTTCGCGTGGTGTTGTGTCTAACATCGAAAAAACGATTGACTCTATTGAATTGGCTGTGAAGGAAGCGCAATCTCGTGTGGAAGGTGATTTAATTATTCGCGTAGTGAATGTTGGTATTGCTGGTCAACACATCAAAAGCTACCAACACAGAGGGATTTTGACACGAAGAAAAACGGACGATTTGATTACTATCAATGATATCAATGCATTACGTGATGATATGTATCGTTTGTCAATGGAACCAGGTGAAGAAATTATTGATGCACTTCCTCAAGAATATATCGTGGACAGCGAGTATGGTATCAAAGACCCAATCGGTATGGCTGGTTCTCGTTTAGAGGCTAATTTCCATATTATAACTGGCCATGTTTCTGCAGTGAAAAATATTAATCGTTGCGTTGAAAAAGCTGGTTTAGTTATTAAAGATACGATTCTTGAACCACTAGCATCTGCTGAAGCTGTGTTAAACGAAGATGAAAAAGAATCTGGTGTTGTTTTAGTTGATATCGGTGGTGGTACAACTGATATTGCAATTTTTCATGAAGGAATAATTCGTCATACTGCCGTTATACCTTTTGGAGGAAACATCATCTCTGAAGATATTAAAGAAGGATGCTCTATCATGAAAAAACATGCAGAAGCATTGAAAGTTAAATATGGGTCTGCTTTAGCGAGTGAATGCCAAACAAATGAAGTAGTTTGTATCCCTGGCGTTCGTGGTAAAGAAGCAAAAGAAATTTCATTACGTAACTTGGCTAGTATTATTCAAGCGCGTATGGAAGAAATTATCGAGCATGTGTATTACGAAATTAAAAACTCTGGATTCGAAAGAAAATTGAGTGGTGGTATTGTGGTAACTGGTGGCGGTTCTCAATTGAAACATATTACTCAATTGTTTGAATATATTACAGGAATCGATACGCGAATTGGTTACCCAACAGAACATTTAGGAAGTTCTAATACAATAGAAAATTTGACTAGTCCAATGTATTCTACAGGTATAGGACTTGTGTTGAAAGGTTTCCAATCGATTGACTTGAAAAACAAATTGCACACGAACGAAACAGTTTCTGAAAAAGAATTAGCAACAAATAAAAAGGAAAAACCTGTTCAAAAAGAATCAAGAGGACCATTCTTCAAATCTATTTTTGAAAAATTAGAAGGAATCCTAAAAGAACCAGAATAATATGTCCGTACATATGTTGTACTACAACATAACCGAACATACCAATTAATTAAGAAAAACAATGTTGCTCGCAACATTCAAAATATAAAAAAACAAAAAAATGGAATTCGATTTACCAAAAAACATTTCATCAATTATCAAAGTTATCGGTGTAGGTGGCGGCGGAAGTAACGCTGTAAACCACATGTACAACCTTGGAATTAAAGGTGTAGATTTTATCGTTTGTAATACAGATAAGCAAGCGTTAGATATCTCTGCTGTACCATATAAAATTCAATTAGGAGCTTCTCTTACTGAAGGAAATGGTGCAGGTGCTATTCCTGAAATTGGTAAAAATGCTGCGATTGAAAACATTGACGAAATTCGTTCTGTATTAAGCGAAAACACGAAAATGGTTTTCGTAACTGCTGGAATGGGTGGAGGTACTGGTACAGGTGCTGCTCCAGTGATTGCTGGTATAGCTCGTGAACTAGGAATTCTTACAGTTGGTATCGTTACAGTTCCTTTTGGATTTGAAGGACGTAAAAGAAGACAACAAGCAGAATTAGGATTAGAAGAAATGCGTCAAGCTGTGGATACGTTATTAGTAATTAATAACGAGAAACTACGTGAGATGACAGGAAACTTGACTATCAACAATGCATTCTCTAAAGCGGATGACGTACTTACAGTAGCTGCTAAAGGAATTGCTGAGTTAATTTCTGTAACAGGATCTGTGAACGTTGACTTTAATGATGTTTACACAGTAATGAAAGATTCTGGTGTAGCAATTATGGGGTCTGCTGCTGTTGAAGGTGAAAACAGAGCGATTCGTTGTGTGACTGAAGCGTTGGATTCTCCATTATTAAATGATAATAATATCGCTGGTGCTAAATTCGTACTTTTAAATATTACGTATGGTGATAAAGAAGTTTTGATGGATGAAATCACTGAAATCACTGACTTTATCCAAGATGAAGCTGGTTCTTCTGCAGATGTAATTTGGGGACATGGTTATGATCCTACGTTAGGTGAAAAATTAAGTGTAACATTAATTGCAACAGGTTTCAATTCAACTCCTATCACGGGTTTTGAGAAGGCTCCTGAAAAGATTGTTCGCCCTTTACATGAGGAGCCAAAAAATGAAATTACTACGCAATTAGGAAAACCAACAGAAGTAGCACCTAAGGCTGAACCTACGAATACTGTTGAGAATAATAATGAACCTTTTTTGAAAACAGTTGAACCTAGAATAGAGGTAAAACCAACTGTAACTAATTGGGTTGAAGAAGCACCAAAAGTGGTGATTGAACCACAAAAAGAACAAGAGCCAGTAAGTTTGGTTTGGGAGGTTGAATCTACTTCATCGTTAGAAGAAGAAGTAACTCCAGTAAATGAAGTAAGAACTCCATCTGAAGAGAAAATTGTTCACACACTTGAACTTGATGATGCAATTGTACCATTGGAAAACACTATTAGAGCGACACCTAAAACGTATACTACTCCTGAAGAACAATTAAAAATTCAACAAGAGCGTATGGAGCGTTTACACGCATATACACAAAAATTGAAAAAAGCAGACGGACTTACTCAACTTGAAAAAGAACCTGCTTTTGAAAGAAGAAATATTCAATTAGATCATTCACGTCCAAGTACTGAGAACTCTGTTTCTCGTTACGGTGTGTCTGGAAATGGAGATAATATTTCTTTAAGAAGTAACAATTCATTTTTACACGATAACGTAGATTGATTATGGGATTCATGGAACAAATTTCTTCTGACATCAAAAATGCGATGTTAGCAAAAGAAAAAGAAAAATTAGCGGCCTTACGTGATATTAAATCAAAGCTATTGTTAGAAGCAACTTCCGGGAATGGAGAAGTTTCAGACGAAGCTGCAATTAAAATTATTATGAAGCTACATAAACAACGTATGGAAACTTATACATTGTATGTAGAACAAAATAGAGAAGATTTAGCACATGATGAATTGTTTCAAGCACAAGTGATGGAAGTGTACCTTCCTAAAATGATGTCTGAAGAGGAAGTTCGTCAGGAGGTAATAGCTGTTATTGCTCAAACAGGTGCTAAATCACCACAAGAAATAGGTAAAATCATGGGAGTTTTATCTGGCAAATTAGCAGGTAAAGCGGATGGTAAAGTTATTTCAACAATCGCGAAAGTAGAGCTTGCAAAGCTCTCGTAGGGACGTAACATTTTACGTCCCCTATGTACATCATATTAAAAATTAACCACCCAACGGGTGGTTTTTTTATTTCTACAATCTGCCAAACTGCAATCTTTCAATCTGCAATTTTATTTCCACATAAATATTTTTTTTATCCTTTCTTCTTTTGTAATTTTATACCACAAAAAAACTACTATGACAAACACAACAGAAAAATTAGCGTATAAAGTAAAAGACATCACCCTTGCAGATTGGGGGAGAAAAGAAATTACATTAGCGGAAGCTGAAATGCCAGGACTTATGTCTTTGCGTGAAGAATTCGGTGCAGCTAAACCATTAGCTGGAGCAAGAATAGCAGGATGTTTGCATATGACAATCCAAACTGCTGTATTAATCGAAACTTTAGTTGAATTAGGAGCAGATGTATCTTGGTCTTCTTGTAACATTTTCTCTACGCAAGATCATGCTGCTGCGGCAATTGCTGCTGCTGGCATTCCAGTATTTGCTTGGAAAGGATTGAATGAAGAAGAATTTGATTGGTGTATAGAGCAAACGTTACATGCTTTCCCAGACAGTAAACCATTAAACATGATTTTAGATGATGGTGGTGATTTAACAAACATGGTGTTTGATCGTTTTCCAGAATTAACAAAAGACATCAAAGGTTTATCTGAAGAAACTACAACAGGTGTTCACCGTTTACACGAGCGTGTTAAAAACGGAACATTAGTTATGCCTGCAATCAATGTGAATGATTCAGTTACTAAATCTAAATTTGACAATAAATACGGATGTAAAGAGTCTTTAGTAGATTCTATTCGTCGTGCTACAGATGTAATGATGGCTGGTAAAGTTGCTGTTGTTTGTGGTTACGGAGATGTTGGTAAAGGTTCAGCTGCTTCTTTAAAAGGTGCTGGTGCACGTGTTATCGTTACTGAAATCGATCCAATTTGTGCGTTACAAGCTGCAATGGACGGATTTGAAGTGAAAAAATTGAACAACGTAATTCACTTAGGAGATATCATCGTTACAACAACTGGTAACAAAGACATCGTAACTGGTGAGCATTTCTTGAAAATGAAAGACAAAGCAATCGTTTGTAATATCGGTCACTTTGATAACGAAATCAGCGTTGCTTGGTTGAATGAGAATTTTGGAAA
>CANGOA010000063.1 GCA_947455255.1 Flavobacteriia bacterium
GCCCCGATTACCAACAACAGATCGCTGTAGCCAAACAGATCAAAAACCTGTTTGCCACAACAGAAGATGTGGTGGATATTGACTGGAGGGTTGAACATGATCAACCGGAATATCAGATAGATGTAGATAAAGAAAAAGCAATGCGCTATGATGTAGCACCCGCGCAAATTGTAGCAACGGTAAATGCGGCTTTATCCGGACAAAATGTGGGAACCCTGCATCGACCAACCTCTTTCAATCCTGTTAATATTAACCTTCAGTTGAATGATGCGGATAAATCTGATATGGATGATATTAAAAATCTGAAAGTGATCAATCAGCAAGGCAACGCTGTGCCTATCGGTGATCTGGTTACCATAACCAAAGGCATCAAAGAAAAAAGCATCTACCGGAAAAACCAGAAACGGGTGGTGTATGTAACGGCCGATATGGCAGGCAAACTGGAAAGCCCCTCTTATGCCATGAGCAAAATATCCGACAGATTAAAAGAAGTAAAACTACCCGCGGGTACAGAACTGAAGGAAGAGTACACAAAACAGCCTGAAATGGAAGATAATTTTACTTTAAAATGGGATGGCGAATGGCAGATCACTTTTGAAGTATTCCGTGATCTGGGTATTGCATTCCTGGTGGTAATCATTATCATTTATATGCTGATCGTGGGTTGGTTTCAGAATTTTACAGTACCCATTATTATGCTCGCAGCTATCCCCTTATCGCTGATCGGTATTATCATTGGGCACTGGATGGCAGGTGCTTTCTTTACCGCTACATCCATGATCGGTTTTATTGCGCTGGCCGGGGTGATGGTACGAAATTCGGTACTGCTTATCGACTTTATCAATATCCGTTTAAAGGAAGGGATACCGTTAAAGCAGTCTATCATAGAAGCAGGGGCAGTAAGAACTACTCCCATCCTTTTAACAGCCGGTGCAGTGGCATTAGGTGCGATCGTGATCTTATCGGATCCTATTTTTCAGGGACTGGCTATTTCATTGATCGGCGGAACCATCACTTCTACTTTTCTTACCTTATTGGTAGTGCCCTTACTTTATTATAAAATGATGCGTAAAAAATATCCAACCAATCAAAATTGAGCCCTATGAAAATGCTTGTTGTAACCAGTATCAAAGAAGATATGCAGGCCGTAACCAACCTACTTGAAAAAGCTGAGATCAACGTTTTCAGTGTATCAGAGACCATTGGCCACAAAGCCGCACACCATGATTTCCTGTTAGAGAACTGGTTTGGGAAAAATAATGAACAGACCGATGCCTTATTCTATTTCAGTTTTACAGATAATGAGAAAGCATATGCAGCATTACACCAGGTTATGGTATTCAATGAAGGAAAGAAAAGTCTTTTCCCTATCAGGGCATTCATATTACCGGTTGATCTTGCCAGTTATTAAGTAACAATAAAATTAAAATCATGAGAGAAAGAATCGTAAGAGCCGTTGCCGGCACATTTGTACTAACCAGTATGGTTTTGGCCGTTTATGTAAATGTTCAGTGGCTTTGGTTGGGCGTATTTGTTGGGGTAAATTTATTACAGTCATCATTTACAAAATTCTGTCCATTGGAAATCATACTTGAAAAGGTGGGTGTAGAAAAATCCGAACAACCCGGTAGTGCAAGAAAAATAAACTAAATCACCCTAATCGATTTTTTCACGTATTGGGCTGATCTCGAAGAACTGCGTAGCAATCCCAATATAACGCCTGTACTCTCTGTATTGGCCGTTACCGGTTAATTTATAGGTATCGTATTGTTGATAGATCGAAAAAATAAAATAATTATGTACCACTTTCCCTTCTACTTTATCAAAGAGTTGGAAGGGCTGTCTCCGCGCCGGATTGGTTACACCTAATAAACCAATGATCATAATCAATGAAACCAATAAGATGGTAGAGATTTTACGCATAGCTGTATTGCTTCTATAAAGGTATAATTATTCCATACACTTTGCTACGGATTGATACATTATAAAAAAAGGTATTTTCAGAACCGGATCGGTTTTGAAAATACCATTCAATAAGTATTACACACTGGTTAGTTGGTGCAGTATTATTTAACCGGCGTGATCACAATATTCCTGAATTCAACAGGACCATGGTCTCCCTGGATATAGATCGGACCCGGTTCTCCTTCTTTACTGTCTAATGCCCCACCCGTAATACCCGGTATCACCTGTTTGATGATCACAGGTTTACCATTGGCAACTACGGTTACGGTACGTCCAATTAAGGTAACATCAAATGATTGCCATTCGCCGGGTTTTTTGATTGACATTTCATTAGGTACTAAAAAACCATACACAGAACTGAATCTGTCGAGTAAGGGTTCTTCACCATAACTGTCTTCTATCTGTATTTCATAACGGCCACGCAGGTAAACACCGCTGTTACTGCCTTTCGGATAACGGAATTCAATATGTAGTTTAAAATCTGTAAACGTTTTATCCGAAACCAGGTTAGATCCTGATTTTGGGCTGCGTAAAACGCCCCGTTCGGCAAGCCATTGATTGGCACCGGTGGTATGCCAGCCCTGCATATTCAATCCATTAAACAATTTTACAGGTGCTCCCCAAACAGGCTCTGCTTTTCTTTTCAATGATGGGGCACGAACACCGGTCCATTCGTAATTTTTTCCATCGGTATACAGCATGGTACCTGTCATATGTGTACTATCAACCAGGGTTATCTCAAACGCCATATCGCTGGTTCCTGGCTCCCATTGAATGGGGATCGAAAAGGAATATTTATTGTTACCCATCCTTTTTACTTGAGCGATAGGTCTTGCACTTCCAAACGCATATACAAACCGACCAAAAAGGGTACTCCTTCCGGAATGCATCACTTCCAGCCAGGAAGGCAATTCTTTTCCGTCTTTCTGAATAGTAATATCCCATCTCCCTTCTAGCTTGGTATCAACCATGGCCTGGGCAAAGGATTGAGTAGTAAATGCTGAGACAAGCAAAATAGCTGTCAACAGTGCAGGGTAAAGCAATCGTTGTTTCATTGGATAAAAATTAGGTAGGCTAAGTTACTTATTCTGAGCACAAACTGATTCGATCGGACCAGAAATGGTTCAAGGAGGTTGATTTTTTAAAATGTTGTAATTTTCGGGTGATCCCGATCATTAAAACAGAACTTTTTGTCCTGTTTTGCATTATAATATTCTATGGAAATTATTACGTCTACCACCATCGACACTTGGGACAGGTTCTTCAGGGCTAATTTTATCAATAGCCTTACCGGTTTTAAATCGGTAAACCTGATCGGCACGGCAGATGCATCGGGAAAGACCAATCTGGGTATTTTCAGCAGTATCGTACACATAGGTTCTAACCCTCCTTTTATTGGTTTTATTAACAGACCCGTAGAAGCTACCCCTCATACCATTGCCAATATCAGGGAAACCAAATTCTACACGATCAATCATATCAACGCAACCATCATTGAACAGGCCCATCAAACCAGTGCCAAATATCCAGCAGAAATAAGTGAGTTTGATGCTGTAGGGCTAACTCCACAGTTCAGCAACGGAATCAACGCTCCGTTTGTAAAAGAGAGTAAACTAAAGTATGCATTGGAACTGGAGGAGATCATTCCCATTAAGCTGAACAATACCTTTCTTGTAATCGGCAGAATTTTATTTGTTGTTCTGGAAGATGGTATCACATCATCCCGTGATGGATATCTACACCTCGATAAAGCAGGAACCCTTTGCAGTAATGGCATGGATGGTTATTACAATACCGAATTGATCGACCGGCTTACCTATGCCAAACCGGATAAAAAAACGGAAAAGATAAAGTAAGCTTTATACTAATGCTGTGCAATAAATACGGGCTTCCTACTTATTGTGATTTCCGGCAAAATTCAGCGGCAGTTTATATGTGCCAAATCCTTCACTTATCAGTCAGAGAATAAGTTAACCTGCTCTGAGGTTCTCCGAAATTATTGTTTCCTGATTTCTCCCGCTCCCAAGGGAATCCCTAATTCAAGGGGAAATAATTCAGATGGTGATCAGGTAAATTTACCCTGGTTATGTTTTAAAACTGTACTGTTCATTTGAATAGCACTATTGACAACGATTGTTTGCTTGTAAAGTCGCCCATACAAGGGCGACTTTTAGCCATTTTTAATTGATAAAAAACATTGCCAAATCATATTCGCTGATAGTAAAAGGAAACTACGTTACTAAAAAACTGATTGTTATGTGGAATATTGCGCCAACTGCCAAACATCTGTTCAACCCATTCAAGCGGGAGTTAAAAACGATCAGGCATAATTATCTTAGCAAAACCCTCATTGAGCTCAGGCTTGAACTATCGTTTTCCACCAATTTTCAGGTTGCCTTCTTCGATGAAGAGGGATCTCCCAAAATAAAAGAATTAACCGGTAATCATTTCGAAAAACAGATCCAGCTGGTATCTGAGTTACATTCATTAAGATTCAAAGCCTTTGTGTCAAATGCAAGGCAGTTGAAAGACCAGGTAATTAAAATGAGTCTCTTTAAGAATGGTATCCTGCTTAAAGAACTGGAAAGAAGTATCAATTATACAGACAAGTATGATGGTTGGTTCTGTATTGATGCATAAAAGATAGTATACTTAAATTAGCCACCTATTTTACTCTCCCTTGTTTGAGGGGGCAAAACAACTCCTTCATTCCGGTAATATTATCCCTGGTAAAAGGCATTTTCACAGAACAGACAATTGTAAAATTCGCCATGTTCCTCCTTTCACCTACTATTTACAATCGCCGGTTTAATGAAAAATACATTTCTCACTATACTATTTGCTGTATTCTTTATTTCAGGATACACGCAGTCGGCAGAAACCTTGTTTAGAAAAGCAATTGCCAAAGATGCCGCCCGTAATCACAGGGAGGCTATTGAATTGTATAATAAAGCCATTGCCTGTCAACCGGTTTTTGCGGAAGCCTATAATAACAGAGGTGTATCCAGAACTGCCCTTGCCGATCTTAGCGGAGCACTGGCAGATTTCAACAGTGCATTAGCTTTGAACCCTGAGGATGGAGATATCTATTTTAACAGAGGGAGAGCAAAGAATGAAACAGGAGATGTTAGTGGTGCCATTTCAGACCTTACCAGAGCTATTGAATATAATACAGCTGATGGAGACGCATATTATCAGCGCAGTATAGCAAAATTCAGTCTGCTTGATTTTAAAGGGGCCATCGATGACTGTGGCAAAGCCATCGGGATCTTTCCCGAATATTGTGATGCCTATTACAAGCGTGGAATTGCCCGGGGTTTTCTGGAAGACTATACAGGAGCAATTCAGGACTTCGACAAAGTGATCACGCTTGATCCAAAAAATGATAAAGCCTATTTCAAACGTGGGTTTGCTCAGATCTACCGGAAAGAATATGCAAAATGTATCGCCGATTGCAGTAAAGCCATCGAACTCAACCCAAAATATGGAGAAGCCTATTATGGACGGGGCATTGCCAAAATATCGTCCGGTATGAAAAAAAACGGCTGTATAGACCTGGGTATAGCCAGGGGAATGGGCACTGAGAATGCAGAAAAAGCAATAGCCGATTATTGCCGCTAGGCAACAGCCCCAAAACTGAGCATAGATTGATACGACTTACCCTAGAAGTTGTGTTCCTCCCTTAGCAATCAGCTGTATAAGAACAATTAACTTTTCCGGAATGGAACTTTTGGTTAGAAACCCGCAGGCCCCGGCTTTGATCGCCTTTAATGCATAGGTATCTTCGGAATAACTGCTGATCATAAGAACAGGTAATCCAGGTGTCTTCGAGCGGATCTCAATCAGTGCATCTAACCCGTTCATAACAGGCATTTCTATATCGCTGATCACAAGGTCATAGTGGTTGATGCCAGCCTCGTTAACCAGACTTCGGCCATCGGCTACTTCACTGATATGTATATCTGGATATTCATCCCGGATAATGGATGTAAGACTTTTCCGGAAAAAACTGTGGTCATCTGCAAGAAGGATTGTTTTCATAATGGTTACAAATAACCGAACTAACCAAAAGATGATAAATAGCAGTATTAAGCTCCTTTGCGTAGTAGATAATCTATAAGAAAAGATGCATACTATACACTTCAAATACCCTACACTTTCTCTTTGTAAAAGGAAATAGCCCATCATGGATTTCCCTTAAGAATAGCGATTGTTACTAGATTTCAGCGTAGGCTGAACTACCATTTCTTATTCTGTTAGTACAGAAAGCTGCTGTTGCTCGGTTTAAACATTAAAGAATTATTAAAATGAAGAAAGTAACCTACTCGAAACTCCACCTATACCCATAATTCCACTACATCATGTGTAGGGCTTTTATGAGTACCATTTATACTGGTGAAAGATCATTATGCCGTTGAAACTATCTCCTTTTTGATTGAGGCAGGTATAAAAATGCAGATACCGGATCTGTCATAAAATTAATAAAAGACAGGACTCGCATATTTATAAAGATTACGACAACACGGTTACTGAATTTCTTATATAACATGACGAATTCAAACATATCATATAATCTCCGTACATCGTTTATAGAATGTAGTTTTATTTAACTGCGGCATAATTTTCTGTTGTAAGGATGCTATTCTCAAAAAGCTTATCTCATATAAACCGTTGTAAAAACAGTAAAATGGAGGCAACTGGTACTATACGAACCGATAAACATGGTAACATTACCTGGATGAATGATGCATTCGAAAATATGACAGGGTATTCGCTCAAGGAGTTGAAGAATGAACCTTCCTGGTTCCATTCTCTGTTTGGGGCCAGTACTGAAAAAGTAACCCTTACGAAACTGAAAGCGGATGTAAGAAAAAAGATCATGTCTGTTGAAGACATTATTCTCTATCATAAGAACCGTACCTGCAAACGGGTACAACTGATGATGCATCCTGAACCGGACACTTCTGTATCGCACGAAGGCTTGCTTATTTCATTTAAAGATATTTCTGTAGAAAGGGCTGAAGACTATCGTCTGAATGTATTCCAAACTGTAATTGATAACGCTTTAGACAGTATCATGATCATAAAAGGTCTTTCCAATGAATGCGGGGAAACCTATCGGATCGTATACGTGAACAATCTTTTCGAAAATATAACCGGCTATTCCAAAGCAGAAGTTCTGGGAAAAACGCCGGCTTTCTTAGAAGGAAGAGAAACAGATAAGACCACCCGGAAAATGATCCGAGAAAAACTGGAAGAGTGTGAACCTTTCACGGCAGAAATGATCAATTATAAAAAGTACGGTCAAAAATTCTGGAACCAGATCTCTTTCGTTCCTGTGGCGAATGAAAAGAGTGGGTATAAAACCTGGATCTCTATTCAAAGAGATATTACCCGTCAGAAATCGATGAATGCCATGAAGAAGGCACAGGAAGCCCAGATCAAAAAAGAGATCACGAGGGCTTTACTGATAGGAGAAGATACACACAGAAAACTGATGAGCATGGAGTTGCACGATAATGTAGGCCAACTGCTTACCGGTATGAAACTGTTCTTGGCACAGTACAAAAAAAATAAAAATGAAGAATACCTCGACGAAAGTATACTCGCACTGGATCAGTCGATCAAGGGGATCAGAGACCTTTCTCATTCTTTGTCGATACCCGATGAATCAGAGAATGCCTTACTCATTCATATAGAGAGTATCTTAAAAAAGATCAATGCTACCGAAAAAATCCACTTCAGTTTCCGGCATTCACTTGATGAAAGCTGCCTGCATACAGAACTATCGGTTAATATATTCAGGATCATCCAGGAGCAGATCAATAATATCCTGAAATATTCCAAAGCCACGCATGCTGAGATCGTTTTGAACCAGGAAAACCATCTTTTATTACTTTCTATCAAAGACAATGGTGTAGGGTTCAATAAATACGACCAGTCGATGGGTATTGGCCTCACCAATATCCGCACAAGAGTAAACCTGTTTAACGGAGAAATGAAAATCATCACCAACCCGGGTATGGGCTGTGAAATTCAGATATCACTGGAAAGAGAATAAACCCGATTTGTTTTACTGATCATAAAAAAACAGGGTATAAAAATTTCCCGTTCACATGAGAAAAAATTCGAGACGATCAGGGTTTACAGAGATAGATCTTTCCGTAAGTTGATTGTAATATATAGGTTGGCCCCTTACCCGGTTCTGCAGTATTGGAGGTGAAAAATTTCTTTTCGGTTTTATCTGTCAGTTTCAGATCAAGGTTGGTATAGATCTGCCCATAACGGGTAATTGCCTGTAATTTACCGGTAGGAATGAACCCGTTTACACATAGCTACCAATTCTTGCTGTGTTATCGTCTCCAGTAATTCCAAATGTAGTCGGCAATAAGGTATTTGTTATCTAATCGCAGAAATAAACCCGATGTTACAGAATGGGCAAAAAAAATCATTCCGGTCGTTAAAAGATACAGAAAAGTATAAACGGCATACCCGTTCCACCCTGAAAATGCAGGTCCTGTTGGATAAAATTGAAGAAATTATTTTACCACATTAACCGGCTTTCCCTCTAAGAAAGCCGCAATATTAGTTTCGGTTACCAACAAAATTCTTCTCCTTGCCTCTAGACTGATCCAGGCATTATGTGGAGTGATCAGGCAGTTTTTGGCCTGTAATAGCGGGTTTCTTTCTGCTGGGGGCTCTTTCGAAAGAACATCCAGTGCCGCACCGGCAATCAAACCTTGGTTAAGTGCCTCGGCCAGATCCTGTTCATGAATTAATTGTCCGCGTGAAGTATTGATCAATACAGCCGATGGTTTCATTGTTTTGATCAAAGCCATATTCACGAATGCTGTATTATTAGCAGTAAGCGGACAATGGAGTGATATAAAATCACTATCAGTAAAAATCTTTGCCAGTGAAACGGAATCACCTATCTCAGATTTTTTGGGGGTGGGATTATAGTAGATCACCTGCATACCAAATGCCTTTGCAATGGCAGCAGCATTCTGACCGATATTGCCAAAACCAACTACACCAAATGTTTTGCCGGATAGTTCCGTAACCGGCGCTACGGTATAGCACCAGTCTGTCGCATGCTGCCATTTCCCCTCTGCAACAAATTGTGCATTCCGCCCGGTATGATTAGTGATCTCAAGTAACAAGGCAAACACATGCTGCGCCACCGAAGCCGTTCCGTAGCCGGGAACATTACTAACCACAATATTTTGTGCAGTGGCAGCAGGTATATCTATGATATTATACCCGGTGGCGGTTACCCCAATGAATTGGAGATTCGGAAGTTGTACCAGTGTTTCTTTACTAAAGGGAACTTTATTGGTTAATACCATATCAGCATCTTTGCATCTTTCTGCAATCTGATCAACAGAAGTTCGCTCGTAAAAAATCACTTCTCCTAAATCTTTGATACCATCCCAGCTAAGATCGCCAGGGTTTAATGTGTAACCGTCTATAATTACTATTTTCATGATGGATTATTAAAAGAAAATTACTTTCATATTTTGCATACCCTCTTACGATACGCTATTTTCATAAGGAAAATTCTCCATGTAATTTTTATCTCTAGCTCTGCCGGACATTTCTTAAGCTCTTCACAGATCATTTAGATTGATGGTTCTGACCTTCAGCTCTTCGTCTACAAATAAAATATAATCAGCAAAGCAGTTTTTAAATTCAAGTCTCTTCACTTTAACCATCAAATCAATAACCAAGCAGGTATATCAAATGTAAAGCAATCCCAGTTTTGGTGTAGTGAAATTATTTTCAGTTATATCAAATACTGGCATACCAAATTGTAAAAAGCATGTTTGAGGCCTAACTTTTCTCCGAAGTTCTTCTACTCAAATATCCATGAAGGAGTAAAGATTGATGCCCACCAAAATCCAAAAAAGAGGCTGCTTATCTCTGTAGCAAGATCTGGACTTGAACCAATGAAAAGCAAATGACTTATTTTTTCAATCACTTATTAGCTTATTTTTTATATATTTTTATTATATAAAATCATCATAGGTAACATAAGCTTTACAGAACTGGTTATTTTTTTCTTTTTGTTTTTAGTTATCGCATTTTCAATAATCAGAGGAGTAAAGACCCTGTTCAAACGTAAATAAACACTCCTTACTAAATAACAAAGCCCATCACTTTGAGGGTTTCTTATGAAAAATGGATTTGAACCTTTAACCTTGGGATATAACTGCATATTTCAAATACATGTAATTGATTTTCAGCATATTATAATTACAATAAATCAAATTTGTGACGAAGCCTAAACAGTAAATTTCCTCCTGCCTGGGGATTAACATTTATACATACCTGTACAATACCTAACTATTTGATCGCTGAATATCTAAAGCTAATCCAGCAAAAAAGTTAGCGCAATTGGCGCCAAAATACAATGCTCAAAATAATCGGATTGTTCAAATCATAGTTCTAATGCTGACTATGGCTTCAAAGTTTTGGTCTGGGTTTAAAACACGTATCATGTGTATTATTTTTGAAATTTCAAATATTTAACTAAGAGTGTTAACTTCCAAAAACATTATCGAATGTAAAGAATAAATAAACCGAGTTGCGATACATGCATTATTTGCCGCCCCTCTTTGCATTAGTGATTTACATAAAACCAGATAACCTTACCATTCAAAAAAAAACTTCATTCAGTGAACTATCACAAGTGAATATTTTAATTCAACATTTATGAAAATAAAATTATTTTTCGGTGCCGCCCTATTGCTTATCTTTTTTACTGTAACGGCCCAGGAAAGAATATCATCAACCATTAATTCTAACTGGTTGTTCTGTAAAGGAGATACTTCAAAGATGTCTCCTCAAACTAAATGGACATCTGTATCTATCCCCCATACCTGGAATGCAGATGATGTAAATGACGAAGTACCGGGTTATTACAGAGGTGAAGGGTGGTACAAAAAATCGATTTACATTCCGGTAAGCTGGAAAGAAAAAGATATTTATCTATATTTTGAAGGCATTGGGCAGGTGGCTGAAGTTTTTTTGAATGGTAAACCGGTAGGTAAACATATTGGCAGTTATAATGCATTCTCTTTTCCAATCAGTAATTATGTAAACTACTCATCAGAAGATAATGTACCTAATGAACTTTTGGTAAAGGTAGATAACAGTCATAACGAAAATATTCCACCCTTATCTGCTGATTTCACATTCTATGGTGGCATTTATCGCGATGTGTATGTAAAAGCCATTAATAAAATACATTTTGATGCAGATAATTATGCATCGCCGGGTGTTTTTATCAGCACTCCTGTTGTAAGTGCCAACAATGCCATTGTAAACATCAAAGGTGCATTTGTAAACGGAAGCAACAGCAAAAGAAAATTAGTTATCAGTCATAAAATTTATGACGCTGAAGGAAAATTATTTGGTGAACAAAATAGCCAAATCACCCTGAATGCTGCACAAAAATCGGATTTCGTACAAGAGTTTAAAAATATAAAAGGCCAACATTTATGGTCAATTGAAGACCCCTATCTATACCGCGTAGTTTCAACGATCACTGATGCTGCAACAAATCAAAAGTTAGATGAAACCGTTAATCCTTTGGGATTTCGCTGGTTTGTTTTTGATGCAGACAAAGGCTTTTTCCTGAACGGAAAGTATGTTAAATTGATCGGTGCCAGCCGTCATCAGGATTATAAAGGGCTTGGCAATGCCTTACCCGATGCTATGCATGTGCAGGATGTAATGTTACTGAAACAAATGGGAGGCAACTTCCTCCGCATCGCACATTATCCTCAGGATCCGGCCATAATAGAAACCTGCGACCGTCTCGGTATCCTAACCTCCGTTGAAACACCCATTGTAAACCGGATTACTGAAACTGAGGCGTTCGCAAACAATGCCAAACAGATGCATCTCGAAATGATCAGGCAAAATTACAATCACCCAAGCCTGATCATGTGGACGTATATGAACGAAGTGTTGTTAATGCCGCGATATGCCAGAGGATCCGAGCAGCAGGAAACGTATTTTAAAGCGATAACTAAGTTGGCGCAGGAATTGGAAGATCTAACACATAATGAAGACAGTTTGCGATACACAATGATCCCGAATCACGGAGCCTGGGAATTATATAATAAGGTTGGTCTTACCAAAATACCCAAACTCGTAGGCTGGAACCTTTACCAGGGTTGGTATAGCGGTACGCTTCAGGATTTTGGAAAGTTTCTGGACAACCACCATAAAGAGCTGCCAAACAAACCTGTATTGGTAACCGAATATGGATCTGATGCCGATAACCGTTTGCATAATTTCAATCCGGAAAGATTTGATAAGAGCATTGAATACACAACGATACTGCACCAGTCTTATCTGAAGGATATCATGAGCAGACCTTTTGTTGCCGCAGGTATAATTTGGAATCTCGCAGAATTCAATTCAGAACAAAGAGCTGAAACAACGCCGCATATCAATGCAAAAGGACTGCTAACCTGGGACAGAAAACCAAAGGACGGATATCGTTTCTATCAATCAAATTTATTAACCAGCCCTTACCTCCAGATTGGTTCAAAAGAGTGGAATGCCCGAACTGGATTTGCCAATGCAGAAACCGAACTTACCTGCACACAACCTATAACGGTGTTTAGTAATCAAAAAAAGGTGACTTTACAATTGAATGGCAAAGAAATCGGCACTAAAGAAACCGTACAGGGCATTGCCGCATTTGATGTTCCTTTTGTGAACGGAATAAACGAGATAACAGCAAGCGCAAGTGAAAATGGTCATCATGTATCAGATCATACAAACATCCGATTTACCCTGCTCTCGCAAAACTTAAGAAGCCTAACCCTGCCGTTTAACGAGATGAACATCAGTTTAGGAGATAAGCGTTTCTATTTTGATGAAAAAGCCGGTCAAACATGGATTCCCGAACAGGTATATAAAGAAGGAAGCTGGGGATATGTGGGTGGACAGGTCTTTATGGTAAAAGGAAGTACACGAACCGGTTATGGTACCACCAAAGATATTCTTGGAACAGATGCTGATCCAATTTATCAAACACAACGAACCGGTATCGAACAGTTCCGGTTCGATGTTCCCAATGGAAAATATGAGATCACCTTACATTTTGCAGAATTGTTGTCACCGGCAAAAGCAAATGATCTGGTGTATAATCTCGGTTCTGCTGCAGCACCTGAAGAATTTAAAGAACGCAGTTTTGATGTTCTTATGAATGGTCAGGAACTTTTAACCCATTTCAACAACAGTGGGTATCTTGAACCGCTCCATGCTGTGTCAACAAAACATACAGTTATTTTGAATAGCAATGAGGGAATCACACTGGATTTTAAAACATTAAAAGGAGAAGCCATTTTGAATGGGATACAATTGAAGAGGGTATATTGAGAAAGGGAATCGGGTATTTTTAGAGAACAGCAACCTTCTCAAGTAAAAAACCACTTACGTTAAATTGTAAGTGGTTTTTTATTGTTGTAGCAAGAACAAGATTTGAACTCGTGACCTCAGGGTTATGAGGGTTTTTGAGAAAATGAAGGCGTTGATTTATATGGAAAAAGTATTATAAATTTGAGACATCATATATGAAGTCTTATGTTAAAGAAGTTATTAAAGTTAGTAGGTGTTTTATTTTTAGCACTTATAGTAGTATTAGTGGTAAATACATTCAGAGGTAATCGAGTACTACCAAAATATACAGTAGAGGGTACGCCAGCATCAAACGATACTGCTGCTTTACACTTAAGTCAAGCTATTCAAATAAAAACAATCTCTTTTGGAGATACTTTGGCAATTGATACAGCGGAGTTTATAAAATTCAGATCTTTCTTAGAAACAAGCTATCCGAATGTGCACACTAAACTTGTAAGACAAAGCTTTAATCAATTCAGCTATGTATATAAATGGACTGGTAAAGACACTAGTATACAGCCCTATGTATTAATGGCACATATGGACGTTGTGCCTGTAGAAACTGTTGCAGAAAGCAAATGGACGGTTCCTTCATTTAGCGGTACTATAAAAAATGATACTATTTGGGGAAGAGGTGCAGTGGATGATAAAGTATCCGTTATTGCAATATTAGAATCGGTAGAACAATTATTAAAACAAAACTATACACCTAATAGAACCATTTATTTGTGTTTTGGACATGATGAAGAAATATCTGGAAAGCGTGGTGCAAAAGTGATAAGCAATTGGTTAAAGGAACAAAATGTTAAACCTGCATTGGTATTAGATGAAGGCGGTCAAATTGACACCAAGCATTTTAAACAACTAAATAGACCTTTTGCAGTAATTGGTACAAGTGAAAAAGGTTATGCAAATTTTGACTTATCGGTTGAGATTCCAGGAGGACACTCTTCCATGCCTGCTGCCGAAACTGCAATTGACGTGTTAAATAAAGCCATTCTAAATATCCGAGCGCATTCCATGGAACCTGCCATTACACCAACTATGCAGGAGTTATTAAACAGAACCAAAACAGCTGAAAGTTTTGGAAAACGTTTGGTATTAAGTAACCTATGGTTGTTTAAAGGATTAATGATAAGTCAACTAGAAAAAACAAAAGAAACCAATGCCATGGTGCACACCACTTTGGTTCCAACCATATTACATTCAGGCATTAAGGATAATGTGATTCCTACAGTTGCCAAAGCCACTTTTAATAGTCGTATTCTTCCTGGACAAACAAGCGACGATGTGTTGAACTTTGTAATTAAGGCAGTAAATGACGATAGAGTAGTCATAAAAAAACAAACCATTTCTTTAATGGAACCTTCGCCAATTACTTCTTATGATAATCCTGAATTTAAAAAGTTGGAACAAATTATTTATAAAACAGTTCCAGATGTAATTGTTTCTCCTTTCTTAATGATTGGGGCAACTGATTCTAGATATTACAGAAGCTTTAGTGACGCAGTTTTAAATTTCTCTGCAGTGCAGGATGTAAAGGGCTTTCACGGTATTGATGAAAGAATCGGGAAGACAGATTTAAACCGTATGATCTTTTTTTACAATCAATTAATTACAAAATAGAGTTGTATTAGTTGTAGAGACTTTAATATTTTTTATGATCAAATATATTTTTTCCTCTTTATAGGTTTGTAATTAGTTATAAATTTTGCCGCTTACCTAAAGTGTCTCATTCCAAGTTATTAGAGGCGCAAAAAGGGAGTGCACACTTTTACTGCTCCGCATGGAACATACTTGGCACTTCCTTACAATTGGAAAAAAGTTGAAAAATCTAAAGCACCGATTTGAGAGGGTGTTTTCCTCACGCTGAGTATGTATGTTTCTATAGCCAGTATTAGATTAATTTGACTTGATGATAATTGATTACCAAATATCGTTAAAGTACATTCACGGGCTTATTTGATATTTTTTAAACTGAAATCAATAAAAAGGAAAATGAATATAACTATAATAGGAGCCTCTGGTGGAATAGGACTAGAAACAGTAAAAAGAGGATTAAATAGAAAGCATTCAATAACAACCCTTTCTCGATCTGAAATTGAAATAGAAGAGAAAAAATCATTAAAAATGATACTTGGTGATGCAACTAATAAAATTGACTTATTAATCTCAATCCAAAATGCAGAAGCTATAATTGTAACATTAGGGACTGGTAAGAATATGAAAGCTACTACCTTGTTTTCAGATTTTGCAAAATTGATAGTAGAAATACATAGGGAGAATAAAATAGATGTTCCATTTATTTTTGTTACCGGATTTGGAGCTGGAGAAAGTAAAAATTATGTCTCTTGGTTAATAAAATTGTTTTTAAAATACTTATTAAAAGATGTGTATGCTGACAAAACTAAAATGGAAGAAATTATCACTCATTCAGATCTGAATTGGACAGTTGTGAGGCCAGGGAGGCTCTTAGATAAAGAATTGACAGAAAAATACCGTGTTGAAAACAAATTATTCAAAGGAATTAATATAGGCGGAATCAATAGAGCTGACGTAGCAGACTTTTTAATAAAGCAAGCAGAAAACCAAACTGAATTAAAAAAGTACATTGGTATTTCTGAAGAATAAAATAAAACACGCACGCAAAAACAATCAAGGACCCACGATTTAACGTAAGTCCTTGATATTCATGTAGCCAATATTGTACTACATTCTAACCAAATGTGGAGGGATTTGAGGGAGTTGCACAAACTGGCAAAGATATTTAAAATGCTTAAAATCAATGATTTTGAACATAATAAAAGATGTGATTAATGAACAATAGTGCACCAACAGAATGATTGAAATAATTGATTAACTTTGCTTAACTAAATACTGCATGAGAGATGACATACAACATATCCTTTCTGGAAAGAGCCAAGTTAAGCACCATCA
>CANGOA010000064.1 GCA_947455255.1 Flavobacteriia bacterium
ATCCTAACATATTTTTTGCTTTCTCGATTGAGGCGTGAGAGTGGGGGATATCTCCTAATCTTTCAGGTCCATGAATTATTGATACATCCGCTATTTTACTATTGAATTCTGATAAGTACTCTTTTAACAATGCAGTCATTTGGGTTAAATTAACACGATCACCAACAGCAGTATTAAATATCCCTCCAATTGCTTCAATGTTTTCAGTAGTTGCAGCTAAATGATTCATTTGAATCACATTATCAATGTAGGTAAAATCTCTCGAATTTGTACCATCTCCGTTAATAGTTGGAGATTCTAAATTCATCAATAATTGCGTAAATTTTGGGATTACTGCAGCGTAAGCACCATTTGGATCTTGACGTCTTCCATAAACATTAAAGTAACGTAAACCTATTGTTTCTAATCCGTAGGTTTTGTAGAATACATCTGCATATAATTCATTAACATATTTTGTAACAGCATATGGAGATAGAGGTTTCCCTATTACATCTTCCACTTTAGGTAGAGTTGTAGAATCGCCATAAGTAGAAGAACTTGCAGCAAAAACAAAGCGATTTACTTTAGCATCACGAGCAGCAACCAACATGTTTAAAAAACCACTAATATTTACATCATTTGTAGTAATAGGGTCATTGATAGAACGAGGAACAGATCCTAATGCAGCTTGATGTAGTACAATTTCAACACCTTCAACTGCTCTAAGACAAGTATCTAAATCGCGAATGTCTCCTTCAATAAATGTGAAATTATTATTTTCAAGAAATGGAATAATATTTTCTTTTTTCCCTGTTGATAGATTATCTAAACATCGTACTATATTATTGTTATTCAATAACGATTCACATAAATTGGATCCGATAAATCCAGCTCCTCCAGTGACTAATACTGTTTTGTTAGTAATCATAATTGTTAATTTATATTTTAACTTCTTTGTAAGCATTTACATTTTCAAGAAACCATTTGTAAGTTTCACGAATTCCATCTTCTAAATTTATTTTAGCCTTCCAACCCGCTTCTGTCATTTTAGAAACGTCCATTAATTTTCGTGGAGTTCCATCAGGTTTTGACGAATCCCAAATAATTTCTCCTGTATGACCAACAGTTTTTTGAATTAACTGAGCTAGTTCTTTGATAGATAAGTCTTCACCTTTACCAACATTGTATAGATTATCACTTAAATTATTTTCAAGTGTGTAAACAACAGCTTCTGCTAAATCTTCCACGTGTAAGAATTCTCTTTTAGGTGAACCTGATCCCCAAAGAGTAACAGGTATATTTCCATTTTCTTTAGCCTCGTGAAATTTACGTATCATTGCAGGGAGAACGTGGGAGGTATTTAAATCAAAATTATCGTTTGTACCATAAAGGTTGGTTGGCATCAAGCTAAAATAATCTTTATTAAATTGTTTGCGAATTGCCTCACAAGCTTTTACACCAGTGATTTTTGCAATAGCATACCATTCATTTGTTGGTTCTAAAGAATCAGTCAGTAAATATTCCTCTTTTAATGGTTGTGGAGCAAATTTTGGATAGATGCATGAACTACCTAAAAAGATGAATTTGTTCACATTTGATTTTAAAGATGCATCAATTATGTTGTTTTGAATCTGCATATTTTCCATTAAAAATTGATATGGAAAATCATTGTTTGCTAGAATCCCACCAACTCTTGCTGCAGCATCTATCACAACTTCTGGTTTTTCTGATTCAAAAAAATCTATTACAGCTTGTTGGTTACGTAAATCTAACTCTTTAGAAGATTTACCTATTAAATTGGAGTAACCATTTTGAACTAAATTTCTCCAAATAGCCGTACCAACCATTCCGTTATGTCCAGCAATATATATCTTAGAACTCTTATTCATTTTTTATTCGAAGTAGTTGTAGGTATTGAAGTTTCCTTCTTTTAAGTACTGATCTTTTTGCATTAATCGAACATCACTTTTCATCATGTCTGTTACTAAATCTTGAAGATTAAATTCTGGAACCCATCCTAATTTTTCTTTTGCTTTTGTAGCATCCCCTATTAATAAATCAACTTCAGTAGGTCTAAAATATTTTGGATCCACAGCTAAAACTTCTTTACCTATTTCGATTTGAAATTCAGGATTGTTACAAGCTTTAACATATCCTTTTTCATCTACACCTGATCCTTTAAATTCCAATTCAATCCCTACTTCATTAAAAGCCATACGAACAAATTCTCTAACCGGTGTAGTTTTGTTTGTTGCAATAACCCAATCTTCTGGTTGATCTGCTTGAAGAATCATCCACATCATACGTACATAATCTTTTGCATGTCCCCAATCACGTTGAGCGTCTAAGTTCCCTAAATAGAATTTATCTTGAAGTCCAAGTGCAATCCTTGAAGCTGCTCGTGTAATTTTTCGCGTAACAAAAGTTTCCCCGCGAATTGGAGATTCGTGATTGAATAAAATACCGTTACAAGCATACATACCATAAGCCTCACGATAATTTACTGTTATCCAAAATGCGTACATTTTAGCAACTGCATATGGGCTACGAGGGTAAAATGGTGTTTTTTCTGTTTGAGGAACTTCCTGAACTTTACCATATAATTCAGAAGTTGATGCTTGATAAATTCTAGTTTTCTTTTCTAAACCCAGTAAACGAACTGCGTCTAAAATTCTTAATGTTCCTAATCCATCCGCATTTCCTGTATATTCAGGTGTTTCGAAAGAAACAGCAACGTGACTCATAGCCGCTAAATTGTAAATTTCATCAGGTTGAATTTGTTGAATTAAACGGATTAGGTTAGTACTATCCGTCATATCACCATAATGTAGAATGAAATTTTTATTTTCTAAATGTGGATCTTGATATAAATGATCAATTCTATCTGTATTAAAAAGTGAAGATCTTCTTTTTAATCCGTGGACAATGTACCCTTTTTTTAATAAAAATTCACTAAGGTAAGCTCCATCTTGACCCGTTACACCTGTAATAAATGCTGTTTTCATCTAAATAATTTATCAATTTGTTGATTCGTAATCCATTAAAAAATAGAAAACTTAATATAATTCAATTCTATTAATCTGCTAATTTAATAAAAATCTCCGTGTTTTCAAGGTAGAATTTATAAATTACTTTGATATTTATAAGATTATATAAATCCAAGAAATATAAAATGTAACCATCTATCTTGGGTAATTAGAAAAATCAAAAAAAGTCCTTCAATTACATAAAACGAAAGTTTGTATAAGAAAATATAGCTAGTTGTGAATTGTTTTTTTTGTTGGACAAAAAATGGAATTGAAAATAATATAGAAATGAATGGAAAAAGATTTACAACTGAAAAATCAATATTATATGAATCTATTTCTAATTTATTTCTGTGAAAAATTTTAGTTGGGTTATGAAAAACAAACGATCGTTCGATATAAATTGTATCGTTGTAGAATAATTTTTCTTGTAAAGTATGTTTGCAAAAAATCTTTAATTTTTGATTTGTTTTAATCAAAAAAACTTGGTTTTGAGTAAGTCCATTATACGATGAGGAATAATCTGTAACTATTTGTTTTTCTAAATGTTTTGGTAGATATGGTTCAGAGAGAAGTATGAAACTCGCAAATAAAGAAATGACACTAATTGTACTGAATACTTTCCATCGCAAACCTGAGGTTAGTTTTTGATATGACTCTATTATTTTTTTTTCTTCAGCCAATCGTTGTTCTCGAAGTCGCTCTTTAGCCTTGCGAATTCGTTCCATACGTTTAATTTCTTCTGAAGGTGAGTTTTCAATAGGTATAAAATTTATCTCAGGACGATCTTCAATTAAATAGTCATAAGCTTCTTTTATTGATTGAAAAATTTCAGTAGCATTTTCTGCTTTGTTTCTATCAGGATGAAATTCTTTTGCTAGTTTTCTAAATTGTTTACGAATATCATCTTTAGAAGCATATATTGGAAGGTTGAGCATTTCTAGGTATTTGTTTTTTTTGCTCATTTCTTCATGTTGTTATAAGTTTCAATTCGATTAATTTTATTGGATTTTGTTTCATAGAATTGATTTGTAAAATAAATTTTTTTAGGAATTTCGTGTTTTTCCAATCTATTTTGACAACTTTTTTTTATTTCTTCAACCAACAAATCTGAAGATTCATGTTCAATGATTAAAATGATTTTTTCTCCTAGTTTCTCGTCAAATTCTTTATATATGTAAAAGCGTTGCGGTATTGAATTTGCTAATTTATGTTCTATTATTTCTGGGTGAAATTTTTTACCTCCAGAGTTGATAACAAAATCTTTTCGACCTAACCAAATAAATTGTTTTTTATTTAATAATTTGACTTGGTCATTTGTTTGTAAATTTTCAATATTTATATCATTAGCATGAATAGTTAGTGTATCATTTTTTATTGAAAACTCCGTGTTTCCAAGGGCTTCAAAATAATTTCCTGAAGATTTTAAGTTTTTTATTGCAACATGAGACATAGTTTCAGTCATACCATAACTCTCATAGAAGTTTGGTCTAAATAATTGAATTTGATTTTTCAATTTTTCTGAAACTGGAGCACCACCTAATAAAATATTTTCAATTAGATTTAATTTATCTGGAGTTTCTTCGATTATTGATTGTAACTGATAAGGAACTAATGAAATAAAGTAAATCGAATTATTTAGGTTTCTAATTGGATTTTTTTCAAGATCACTAACAACCAAGATCATGTTAAATTCAATTGCTCTAATGACTATCATTTTTCCACCGATTGTATGGATGGGTAGTGACAGCATAATTTTTTTATTGCTTGAAAAATGAAAGTATTTTCCACTCATTTGAGCTGAAGCTTTCATTTGTGTTTTTAACAGACGAATAGTTTTTGGGGTGCCTGTTGAACCGGAAGTGTTAGTTTCAATGTAATCTGTATCTGATTTCCAATCAGCTATAAATCCTCGAACTTGTTGAATGAGTTCAATGTTTGATGTCAAAAAATCGACACTAAAAACAGACATAATCATTCTAATATGCCTAAACCTTGTCTAATAATTTCTGGTGCTCCAGACATACAATCTACAACAGTTGTACCATCTAATTTCCCAAAGCCACCATCAATAATTAAGTCTACAATACTATGAAAGTGTTCATAAATTTCATCCGGATCATTATGGTATTCAATGAATGATGTATCATCTTTTAAAGAAGTCGTTGCAATAGGATTGCCTAATTGTTCAACAATTTCAATAATAATTGGGTTTGCTGGAATTCTTATTCCGATTTCTTTGCGATTTGAATCAAATAGTTTAGGAATTTCACTTGTTGCTGGAAGGATAAATGTAAAAGGACCAGGCAATGTACTATTCAAAAGTTTGAATATAGGACGATCAATTTGTTTAACATATTTAGACAAATCACTCATACTTGTACATATAATTGAAAAGTTTGCCTTATTCAATTTAACGTCTTTAAACTTAGCTAACCTTTCTAAGGCTTTTTTATTGTATAAATCACAACCAATGGCATATACGCTATCCGTTGGGAAGATAATTAACCCTCCTTTTTTCAACACGTCAACCGCTTGATTGATTGATCGTTTATCAATATTATTTGGATTTATTTCTAGGATCATTATAATTATTTATTTTTTATTTCCAAATTTCGCAATTTATTGCTCTATGATCAGAATATACTTCTCTTTGAATGGTAAAATTTCCAGAATGTAAATTCTTTGAGTGAAAGATATAATCTATTCGTCCTGCAGGAACTTTACCAGCATATGTAACACCTAATCCACTTGATGAATTTCTGAAAGCATCAGTATATAAACCATTGAAAATATTGTAAGTGTACGACATAGGAGTATCGTTAAAATCACCACAAATTATTATCGGAAAAGGAGATTGTTGCATGTGTTCTACTACTAATCGAGCTTGTTCAGCTCTTTTTGGATAAGCGATACGCAATTTTTCAAGTAATAATTGTGCAGTTGATTTTTTCTCTTTGATTTTATGAACAGAATCACTAAATACTTGGTATTCGTCTTTTTTGAATTTAATGGATTGTAGATGTACATTATAAACTCGAAAAGTATCTTTACCCTTTACAATATCTGCAAAAATACAATAGTTATTATCAATATTTAACGGGTCGTCGAATACAATATCACCTCTTGATATCATGGGATATTTTGAAAGCATAGCAATTCCGAAGTTTTGTCGACCTTCTAATTTATGACTGTATTTTTCGTGGCAAAAAGGTGTTTGAAGTAATCCTTTTAAAGTATCTCTAGTAGGAAATTTGGTTGGTCGATCTTGGTGATAAAATTCTTGAAAACAAATGATATCAGAATTTTGATCTTGTAGGTATTTAAAAATAAGATTACGATTCACGTATTTTCCTGCGTCACTCCATTCATATAAATCAAACAATCGTACATTATAACTTGTAATTTTTATACTAGGTATAGAATCATTTTCTTTATATTTTTCAGTTCCAAAAGGCATTGAAACGGTTCTGAAATGAAGTTTACCACCAAAAATCAAACAAATAATTATAAGAATAGCCATTCTTGATTTCAAAACACTCCAATAAATAAGAAATAGAATCGTGAACAATAGGATGACCGGGTATGCTAAGCCAAAAAATGGAAGTGCCCAGAAATCAGATGGATGCACAAAAGGGCAGAGGTAAGCCAATAACATACATCCTAAACAAATGAATGTTAGGATTTTCATGAATGATGAAAAGCGAGTTATCGTACTAATAATACTACCCATTTTTATTACTTTGTTGGAATAAAAACTCTTTTTCTTTGGAGGATAAAGACTCGTAACCAGATTTTGAAATTTTGTCTAAAATTGCGTCAACACGTGCTTGATTTGCTTTTTTTTGCTCTAAAAACTCTTCGTCAGTAAGTGGTCTACCTCCATGTTCTACCTTAAGTTTATTTTTTTTTGTATAGAAATCTCTTTTGAAAATCAAGAAGACTTTATCCGTAAAGTGTGTAAATCGAGCAAGTATATTTGAAGGTTTATCCATTGTTTTAATTGTAATGTATCCGATGATTCCTCCACCAATATGAGCAAAATGAGCTGTTCCATCAGGCATTCCAAGACTTAATAAATCATACACAAAATATACACCTGCTAGTAAAAAAATAGGTATCTGTAATATACCAAAAAGCATAATTTTAGTGTTAGGTCTAAATAGCGCAACAGCCATAAAAATCGCCATTATAGATCCAGATGAACCAACTACAATGGATTGGGAATTCGATAAAGAGGGAAAGAGTTCGTTTGCGATTATTTCAAGTACCCCACCAACTAAACCTCCAAGTATATAGATATTTAGAAGTTTTTTTCCTCCGAATAGTTGTTCGTAAAGTTGACCTGCGAAAAATAGGAACAACATATTAAAAAGGAAGTGTAAAAATTCAAAGTGAGAAAAAATACTAGTTACTAAACCCCAAGGTTTTGTAATTAATCCTAAAAAATCAGCTTGTAAGGCAAATATATCGTGTAATAGAATTGATGTGGATTGTTCAATTAAAACATTTCCTAACAATCGTGTAAATACGTGTAGAACTCCAATAAAAATAAATACGAATGCATTTATAAATAAAAGCTTAACGTGCATACCACCGAATTGAAATCGGTATTTTAAATCTTGAAAAATATTCTTATCGTCCATTAATAGAAAGTTTTTCGATTTTTATTCCAAATTAGAACTATAATAAAACCTGTAATTGCTCCGCCAACATGTGCAAGATGAGCGACATTATCACCTGGAGCATCGTAACTTTTGAATAATTCATATATAAAATATCCTGAAATTAAATATTTAGCTTTCACAGGTATAGGAGGAAATAATAGCATTAATTCTGTATTTGGAAAAAGATAAGCAAATGCTGCCATAATACCAAAAATTGCTCCAGAGGCACCTACCATAGGGGTATAAGAATTTTCAATGTACTTACCTAGCTTTACACCATCAATTTTTGTGTAATCTGGTAATTGTGAAAAATAATTTGACATTCTAAATTGTAAATCAGCACCAGAATTACTTTCTTTGATTATGTTATTTATCATTTCAATATCTACAGAACTTGATAATGCAGTTTTAAGTTGATGAATTTCGTATACGCCAATAATATTATAAATTGTAAAAGCACCAACTGCAGAAGCAATATAGAAAATAAAGAAACGTTTAGGTCCCCACATCCTTTCTAAATGAGAACCAAACATGACTAATAATAGCATATTAAATACAATATGTAAGAAATCCGAATTAGAATGCATGAAAAAGTAAGTAATAACTTGATAAGGTTTGAAAAGTGGAGAATTTACATAATGTGCTCCAAATAAACTTATCAAATCAATACCTTGATTTTTAAGTACGAACGTAGCTAAGAAGAAAAGTCCATTTAAAATCAGTATGTTTTTGGTGACTTGAGGAATATTTGAAAACATATTAAAAGTTTTTTAGAATTTCTTCTGTAGTTAAAGTATATAAAATTCGTTTTCCTTGAGGTGTATATTGATGTTCCGTACATTGAAAAAGAGTGTCAAACAAGTTGTTAGCTGTTTCTTTGTTCCAATTTACTTTTTTTGTTGCATTAGCAACGGCTATTCCAACCGCAATTTCATGTGCAATTTCTGATTTATCAATCGTTTCCATGGCTAATTTTTCAGAAATTACTTGAACGGTATATAAAATGGAGTCGTCGTTTAATTCTGCTGGTGCACCAGTTATTTCAATTCCTAACTCATTACTTTGCCAATTGTACCCCATCCGTTCTAATGTCGTTTTATTTTCTTCCCAAAGTAATTTAGTAGAAGAAGTACAGTCAACTTGTAATGGGAACAAAAGTTGTTGTGAGTTTAGTGCTTTAATTACAAATGTTTGCATGATTTCGTCATACAAAACACGTTCTTGAGCACGCGTTGTATGTAATACTAAGAAGCCGCTTTTTGTTGGGAAAAGCATCAGGTTTCCTTTGAAAACATATTCTTTTTTAACTTCTTCGATTTCGATATCTAACGTAGGAAATTCATCTTTACTTTCTTTAATTTCTTCGATATTGTAAAAATTTTCCCAATCTTCTGTTTTGAAATTAGAACCTCCAAATCCACTACTTTTAATCGCATTACTCATACCAGATGCAACTGATTTTATTGACTTATTACTAGTTGAATTAAATGGATTATAATTTGGGTTTATAGTAATCTTGGGTTCAACAACAGGTCGATCAATCATTTCATAAGGTAAATCGAAACCCATTTCTTGTTCAAAATCCAAGCTTGGTGCTATATTGTATTTTCCAAGCGCTTGTTTTACAGAACTTTTTAAAATCGCATAGATTTCTTTATCTTCTTCAAACTTAATTTCTGTTTTAGTTGGGTGTACATTTACATCAATAGAAGAAGGGTCAATTTCAAAAAATAAAAAATAAGAAGCAAAGGTTTTTGGAGCTAATAAGTTTTCAAATGCTTGTGTGATAGCATGGTTAAAATAGAAGTCTTTAAAGAATCTATTGTTAACAAAAAAATATTGTTCTCCACGTGTTTTTTTTGCGGCTTCTGGTTTACCTATATACCCTGAAATTTTTACAATACCTGTAGTTTCATCAACAGGTACCAATTTATCGTTAAATGATTTTCCGAAAATATCGACAATACGTTTCCTTAAATTTCCCTCAGGTAAGATATAACAAATAGAATCATTATGATGGAGTGAAAAACTTAGTTCGGGATGAGCCATAGCTACACGAATAAAATCTTCTTCGATATGTTTGAATTCAATCGCATCTGATTTTAGGAAGTTTCGACGTGCAGGAACATTGAAGAATAAATTTTTAATAGAAAAAGAAGATCCTGATTTACAAGTGATTTGTGATTGATCTACAATTTTACTTCCTTCTATTTCTATTGAAATACCGATTTCATTTTCTGGTTTTCGAGTTTTTAATTCTACATGAGCAATTGCTGCAATAGAAGCTAGAGCTTCCCCTCTAAAACCTTTTGTTTTTAAAGCGAATAGATCATCTATTACACTTACTTTACTGGTAGCATGACGTTCAAAAGCCATACGAGCATCTTGTTCTGACATTCCACTACCATTATCAATGACTTGAATTAGCGTCCTACCAGCGTGTTTTATATATACATCGATTGAAGTTGCTTTTGCGTCAATTGCATTTTCTACTAATTCTTTGATAACAGAAGCAGGTCGTTGAATAACTTCACCAGCAGCAATTTGATTCGCTATATGATCAGGTAATAATCGAATTATATCACTCATTGTGGTTTAGTATCCTTTTAAAGCTAATATAAAACGTAAACATTCTGTATATGAAAATTTACCTTTTTTAAATTTCAATTTACCTTTAATGTGAATTTTCTCTCCAGTTTGTTTTACTTGAATTGAAGTATTTTCAATAGTTTTAAAAAAATCTTGACTTGTAGTAAAGGCTGGAAATATCATATCAACAAAAGTAGTTATACTTTCTGACCCACTTATTTTTAATAACGTATTAATATCACCTTCAATATTTAAAAGATATGGATTTTGTTTTTTAATCAAGTTATCTGAATTTATTCCAATAAAATAGGTTGTAGGCGACAGAGAGTCTACAATATAATTTTGCTTACCTATAACCATCCCTTTAATATTTGTTTGAATTCCCCATTTTTTAAAATTTTCGGTAAAATTTACATGTTTATTTAAATGAAAAGGTTTATCAAATTCTATTAACATATCAGTCATTGGTTGAACAAAAAAACCTAAGTTATGACTACCACCTTCTTGAATATTCATTCCTTGGTAATTCCAAGATATATTTTTGATTTTAGGTAATTTTTCTTTATTTGAAATTGGAAATAATTGTTCGAATGCTGCAACATAATTATCAGGAATCATTGCGCAAGAAACATGTAAACCATTTGGTTTTAAACAGTATGTTGAATTATTTGTATTGTGTTTTGAAGCCTTTAAATTGGATTCTATAATAAATTCATTATTTATTCCAGAAATTTCAATAGTACCTTTACCATATTCGGGATTGTTAGATTTGATCTCGAATAAAAGATCTTTTTTTAATTGGTTTTCAAATGATTTATTATTGTTGTTTGACAAAATTTTAGAGCCAATCTTTTGTAATTCGGCTTGTGATATAATTTCATTAGGTGTAAGATAATTTAATATTAATCCAATATCATCTTTACGAATAATTGTTGTTGAGGCATCAATTATATTTCGCCCATTTTCTTCAAAAAGAGATGGTGAATTTAGGTTTACTAATATTCCTAATAATTTCCCATTTTTTAGAGGTTGTACAAAAATACCGATTTCAGAAAGAAAGTCGATTCCTAATTGTTTTGTTTCCCTATTTTCAACTTTCGTTATAAAGTTTATGATTTTATCAAGAACCTGTTGATCTTTTGATTCTACTAAAAAGTTGTAAGCAGTATTTTTAATTAATTTTTTACCATCAATTCGAATCAATATTTCTGAATTTTCAGGGATACATCTTAAATTAGAATTTTTAGAACTCTTTAATAATAAGGAGGATATGTAAAATAACCCCCAAATAAATAACAGTGAGATAAAAGTTAATAAAAGTCCTTTAGTACGTGATTGTTTTTGCATACGTAAATATAGAATCTTTGGATATAATAATATATATATTGTTCAAAAAAGTTTTTACGAATAATTGCTAAAATTATCCTTTTGTCATAACATCATCAACAGAATATTGTAAAGCTTCTTGAAAATTGTTGAAAGTTTTGTTTTTATCCCATTCAAAATCCCCAGGAAACCTTCTTGATGGACAATCGATTTTCGCAATCATTATTTTGACATTTGTATTTTTATTCTTTTGTAAATAGGAAAGTTCATTATTTAGTCTAATAATTTCTTCATTGAAATTATTACAAAATTTTACTGGAGGTTCACTAAATACAGCTTGTAATTCAATAATTGTTCCATCACCAAAACAGGTTGGCATTATTAAATTTACACATATATTGAATTCTGTTGTTCCTTTAATAATTTGGATTTTAAAATTTGAAAAAGTATGTTCGATTATATCATCTTGATTTATGAATTTACATTCGGTACTTAATGTTTTTACAAAGTAGTTTTGAAGATCATCTAATAAGTTTTGAAATTTATCTTCTTTGAGTTTTTCTATTTTATTTATTAATTCAATCTTCAAGTTATAAAGTCGATTTAATTCAAATATTGATTCCATACTGGTTTAATCATTTAGAAATTAAATATATACATTTTTTTTATATTGACCAAACATTGATTCTATATTCTCGAAAACATCTTATTATTGCTAGTTAAGCTAAAAATATATAAGAGTTTATATCTTTACTGAAAATTATTATTAAATGGGAAAGTTGTTGTTTTTTATTGCTCGGCTGTTAGGATGGAAAATTGATGCGAATGCTCCAGAAGGAATTAAAAAAGCTGTCATTGTTGTTGGACCTCATACTTCAAATTGGGATTTTGTTATTGGGAAAATAGCATTTATGCAATATGGAATTCAAGGAAGATTTTTAATTAAAAAGGAGTTATTTATCTTTCCTTTTGGATATTTTTTAAAGAAATTGGGTGGAATACCTGTCGATCGTAAAAAAAACAATCGTTTTACTGAACAAGCTGTGGATTTTTTTGATAAAAATGAAACGATGTTTATGGTTTTTACTCCTGAGGGAACTAGAAAATACAATCCTAATTGGAAAAAGGGATTTTATTATATTGCTCAAAAAGCAAACGTACCAATTTATATAGCTTATATTGATTTCTCAACTAAAACAGGAGGTTTTCATTCTTTATTTCAACCAACAGGTGATGTTGATGCGGATATTAAAAAATTAAAAGAAATTTTAGGTCAATATAAAGGGAAATTTCCTGAAAACGGCATTTACTAATATCCACCGAACCATTTTCTTAGGAACCATTCTGCGGTTAATAATGTAATTATTATTATAAAAATCCAAGCAAAGTCGAGTAGGTCATGATTGGTTTTGTGTTCATAGGATACGTTAACGATATCTTTACGATTATTTATAATTTTCATTAATTGAGTTGTATTTTTCAAATGTAGAAATTGAGCATTTGAATTTTTTGCAATTTGTCGAAGTAAAAAATGATTTGCTTTAGTGTCTATTTGTTCAATTAATTCATTTTCAACAATAAACGAACCTTTTTTGTAATGCTTTTTACCCCCATATAAACACGATGCTTTCCAAGAGTATTCTCCTGCTTGAAGCTTACCCAATGGAAGAATGTAATAGTTTGAAGTTACTCCAAATTGATAAACAGATTTTTTATTAGCTCGATTTATCAATTCAAATTTAATTTCAGGACTTGTAATTAGTTCCAAGGAAGGATTGTAAAATTCTGCTTTTATTTTCACTTCATCTTTACTTGTGAATTTGCGAGGAAGTGTAACATGTAATGCTGATTTATTTTGTTTGATCATTAAATAAGTAAATACTTTTTGAAATAATTGATCTACTGTTTTTGTTGATTTGGTTTTTGAATATTCGTAAAATTTCCATTTCCAAATTCCTTCACCATAAAAAACACCATAATTTCCTTGGTTCCTTTTTCCGAAAAACAATAAAGGTTCTTTTTTGATAATATTACCTAATTTTTGATAAAGTAATACTTCAATATCATTTGTAAAATTTAAGTCTCCATATTTAACAAAAACAGGGGGGAAAAAACCAATTTCTTTTGAAATATCGCTTGGGATATCAAAAACAGTAATATAATTAGATAATGCAGCTTGAACTTCATCTGTTTGTCTACTTTGAGTTGGGTTAAATCCAAGATTTAATTGATTAATTATTAATGATGATGTATTTGGTCCAATAAAGTAAAATATTGGTTTTTTTAGAGCTTTTAATTTGTCGAGCGTAATTGGAGAAAATTCAATTCCTGGTTCATGCCAAATTACTAAATCAGTTGATGCATATTCATCTTTCCATTTCGTTGAATTGGCAATTTGCACTTGAATATTTTCGTCTTTTTCAATGGTTGATTTTAATGCAGTCAAATCAGGGTGTGGTGCTCCAGATAGAAGTAGTACTTTGTTTCGATTGTCGATTATTTCTATGTAAAAAGAATAGGAATTGTTTTTATAAGTGTATTCATTTTCGATAGGAGATAGGTTGATTGTATATTGTTGGAATCCTATTTTATCTGCTTCAATTTCAAATGTAATTTTTTGATTATCAATTTCTTTGTTGTATATGATTTGTTTTGATTTAATTATTTTGCCATGGTGAAGCAAATTTATTTTTGAGTTTTTATGTTGTAATTTAGAACCTTCAATGAATACCTCAACTTGAAATTTTGAACGTAAAAATGCAAAATCATTGTTAGTAACATCTAGAATTACTTGGTCTTTTTTAGGTAAAGTATCGCCAACACCAATGGTAAAAATAGGAGCTAAAGGTATGTTTTTAGCGGAATAAATTGGGTTTATTCCTTTGTTAAAATTACCATCTGAAATAAAAATAATAGCACCTATGTTTCTATTATAAAATTGATTTGCTATTGATTCGAATCCGAATTGTAGATTACTTTGGTTTTCGTTAAATAAAAAGGATTTGTTTTGTTTGAATTGACTTCCGAGTGTGAATGTTTTTATTGAATATTTATCAGAAAATGTTGAATTTAAAGAACTATCTAATCTATTTATAGCAGTTAATACTGTACTACTGTCTTTGTAATTCTTCATTGAGCTGCTATTATCAACGACTGTAATAAGTATTGGTTTTTCAGTTTTATAACTAATATCTTCAAAAAAGATACCAAGTAATAAGCTTAAAATAAGTGAAATGGTTGTAAATCTAAGTGAAAATAAAATTTTTCTAATCCAAGGAGATACATTCGTTATCCAATTCGCATTTTTAAAAAATATAAAAGTTGTTAAATAACTGATAAACAGTATAGGTAATATCCACCAGAAACTATATTCAGAATAAAATTGCATGAATACGAATTTATGAAAAATATTGAGTAAAAGAATGATTAAACATGTAAAACGTACTTATTTCTCAAAGGTTGCCTATAATAATGTAATTTTTAAAAAAAAGTTGCGTTAATATTATTGTATCTCTAAAACATTAAACCATGCAAACATTCACTATTTCAAATGCTTCACTTGAAGAAGAATATCAATGGATTGTTGATGCAAAGTTAAATCCTAATAAATTCGGTCCATTATATAAAAAATATCATGCTAAAATTTTTAACTATATAGATCGAAGAATTCAAAATAAAGATTTGTCTTCAGATATTACATCACAAGTATTTATAAATGCAATTCAACGAATTAAAAATTATGAAAATAAAGGATATTCATTTGGAGCTTGGTTATATCGTATCGCACATAATGAGTTGTGTCAAGAGTTTAGAAATGTTCAAAAAAATAAACTAGTTGATTTAGAAGAAAAACACATTGATTTACTTCAATTTTCGGATGAAATACAAGATAGGGAAGAACGAATTTTGCTTTTAAGAAAAGCACTTAAAAAAATGAAATTTAAATATTTACAAATAATTGAATTACGTTATTTAGATGAATTTTCTTTCAAAGAGATAGGTTTACAATTGAATATTTCTGAAAATACAGCTAAAGTTCGTTGTTTTAGAGCATTAGAAAAATTAAAAGAAGTTTATTCTATGATAAACTAGAACATACCTATATTTACAATAAAAAATTGTGCGAGAACATTCTTTAGTGATAGAAAAAACAAATCGTTATTATACTGCAGGTAAATTAGAAGATGCTAGTAAATTATTATTTGTTTTACACGGTTATGGTCAATCTGCTTTTTTTTTCTTAAAAAAATTTGAGCACTTAGTTTCGCGAGGTTATTTTATTATCGCCCCTGAAGGTCTGCATCGTTTTTATCTAGAAGGTACTAGTGGCCGAGTTGGAGCATCTTGGATGACCAGAGAAGCTAGACAAGATGATATTCTTGATAACCTCAGTTCGATTATTAACAATTTGATTGTCAGTAAAATAGTTTGAAATTAGAAAAGTAAGTGAAATACATTTAGTATCTTTAATGTGTTCAATATTAATGATTTAAACTATTTTTATGTATTTCACTCAAGATAAAATTACCGA